>JAJYJQ010000005.1 GCA_021789225.1 bacterium
CTCAGTTGGTTAGAGCAGTGTCCTTACACGACAAAGGTCGCAGGTTCGAGTCCTGCATCGCCCACAGAACACGCTGCCCTCGGGGTAAAATCGAGGGCAGCGTGTTTCTCCAACTCCTTTGTCGTGCAACGCATCCGCGTTGCACTCCTTTGTCTTGTGGGCATGAGAGGACTCGAACCTCCACGTCTTTCGACATACGCACCTGAAGCGTACGCGGCTACCGTTACGCCACATGCCCGTGGCATTACTGTGCCATATTCGCGCGTTTTTTTCTAGCACGAGTGCCCGCTCCTACGCCGCCTTCGCGATGGAAGCGTGGGGCGCGAGATCGTAGCCCATGTCTTGGGCAAGCTCTTCGAAAGAGTCCAGACGCGCGCGACGCTCAGCCTGCGCTTTGGCTGCAGCGATTGATGCCTCAAATTGATTGAACACCTCGCGCTTGAGGCCCTCCCGCACTTCAGGCGGAAACGGCGCAAGCTCTTTCTCAAGAAACGCTTTGCGCCCTTCGGCAAAGGAAATCTGCACGTTCGACCAGGCGCGCATGCGGCTGATGAAATATGCCTTGCGCGCAGCATCGAGCGTGCCACCGTTGCGTAGTGTCTCGATAGCATCCGCAATGTCGAGATTTTCCTCGCGGAAGAACGCGTCGCCTTCGCGCCGGAAAACGTCCGGGCCGTCCATTCCGGCTGCACCGATATCAGCAAGCGCGAGAAGTCGAGTCGCAAGCGGCGACTCACCTTCCCTATCGAGCACGGGCTGATACACGGTGCCCTGCGCAAATCCCGGGAATGTGCCCGCGACGATCGCGTCGTGCACGAGAGCTTCGTCTTTGTCAGTGAATATGTCCGGATATTTTCTCTGCATAGCACGCATGTCCTGAAGCGCTTTCTCGGCACTCAGCTGCTCGTTTTTATCCCGGTGGAGCACCATCATGACCTTTGACATGCCGACGTTCGGCTCAACGATGGTCTTTTCATCGAAATCCATCACGCTGTCGTGATAGAAACCACTAACTTTCCCCAAATATTCGTCGCGGGCGGAAACTTCATAGCCCAGTCTCCGCAGCACACTGATGAGGCGCTCCATACGCTCAACTGCGCGTTCCGTATGTGAAACCCCGTGATACGCGAGCGGCTCAGCGGCACGCTCGAGCATTCGCGCGCGCTCGATTCCCTGCAGATTTTCCGGCACGATCCGCGACGGGAGCGCCCGCACGTCTTCGAGCGCGCGCTCGCGCAGCTCGGCCACGGCCTCAATAAACCCGGGCGGAAGCTCTCGTTGCTCCTGCTTCGCAGGTCGCTCTTTCTTTCTCCCGAATCCCGAGAATCCCTCGGTATACATAGCCCAATATTGCCACAGCGCCACAAGCAAGTCAATCGTTCGCTGTGCCCCCGCGAGGAATCGAACCTCGATCAACGGCTTAGAAGTCCGCAGTTTTATCCATTAAACTACGGGGGCGTTTCAATTCAACCACACGCCGCGATGATGCGCTATCGCGATGGATCAGGAAACGAGTACGCGCCCGACTGGTACTTTTCCTGCTCCGCAGCGCGCGTATCGAAAATCTGCTGCATGCGCTCAAACGTCGTGCGATTGACGCTCGCGCCCGGGCGCACCAGCACAGCCGGAGAATTCTCACCTGAGATAGTGGCGCGGAAGGTATAGACACTCCAAGCGACACTCGCGATGAGCGCCACTGCGACGAGAAGAATCAACGCGAACCAGTCACGCGCCGGACGCAGGCGCGTGCCATAGATGAATCGTCGCAGGAACGTGAGGGAGTTGCTTGGGAATTTCATGGCGCCGTCGTAGAGGCGATTTGCGCGAACGCACCGACTGCTGCAGTGAACGTGGCCGTCCAGTGCCCTCCTTTAGCATGCGCGCCATCGCCTTCGCCAGGCGCTTTCACATAACTGAGCGTAAGGGAGCGCACCACCACATAGTATGGCACGCTCTCGATCGCGCCGACGGTCCGCACCACCGCACTGAACGATCCTTCAGCCTCTGCCGATACGGTAAGCATCGGATGCGCTCCGTTTTTCTGTGGGGAGACTGAAACGATAGAGACATCCGCTCCCGAGGCGCGCCCGGTCGATTCGAGCATGTTCAGAAAGGAGACGATGCTGGCGTCAGATACGAGATGTGATTGCACCGCTGCCTCGTCCTCGGCGAGCTCGCCAAGCATAGCCTTCTCTTTCGTCGCATGAGCGAGTGCGGCGCGCGTATCGAGGATCTCCTGTGCCTGCTCCGCTACCGACGCCCGCATCGCGTCCAGGCGTGTCTGCCACCACGCATACCCCCCGCCCGCAGCGAGCAAAACGGCGAGTGCGAGAGCAAACCGGATGAGCGTTGAGCGGTTCATGGTGTGGCGGTACCGGTGAGGGTGACAGTAAAGGCAATATCTGTCTCCTTTGCGTACGCTTCAACCGGCAGATTGACACCGGTAATGAACGGCGCCGCTTCGAGTGCGCGCTGGTACTGCTGGAGCGCGTTGCGAGTCGCAGCCGTACCGGAGAGCGCCATCGTGCCTGGTTTGGGAGGCTGCGGCGCCGTGTAGCTGACGCTTGAAATCGTGATGCCCTCATGCGGAATGCCGAGAACCGCACGGATGGCGGCGCTCGCCATAGGGACGCCCTCAAGTCCGGCAAGGAAGGCGGTGTTTTCGTTGAGCGCCTTAAGCCGAGCGTTCGTCTCGCCGATACGCTGCCGAGAAAGTTGTGCGTTGAGACTCTCGAGCTCCTGGCGCTGGCTCGTCGCTTCGCGCGAGAGATACAGATAGGCCGGGGCGCTCAGGAACCCATGCACCGTCACGAGCACTGCGCCCCCCAGAAGCGCGATGGTCGCGAGCCGCACGAAATACGCGCGGCGCATAGCGCGGATGCGCGGCAGCGGGAGAAGATTGGTGCGCCAGTTTCTAAATGCCATAAAAATCACGGAGCGCGAGCCCGATCGTAGTCGCATAGGCAAATGACTGCGCATAGTCCACGCTCGGCAGCCACACGTCCCGGGACGCGAGGTTGGTAAGCACATCGCCAAGCATGACCGGGACATTGAACGAACTCGAGAAATATTCCGGCAAGCCGCGTACCGTCGCGTTGCCGCCCACCAGAAGCACGTGCGAGATAGGCTGGCAGTCCTTCTCGTTCGTCGCGCGCGCCTGCCAGTAGTCGAGGCGCCGCTTCACCTCGTCGCGGATGACGGAGGCTGACAGGAGCATCGCGGCCAAGTATTCGTCGTTGCCGCCCGAGGAGACGATGCCGTGCTCCATCTTCACGCGGTGTGCCTCTTTCTCTTGCACGCCGAAGTATTTCTGCACCGCGAGCGTGAGCGCGTGCCCGCCCACGTCGAGCGTGGTCGCGAAGCGCGGCAACCGACGCTCCGCGATGATGATTTTCGTCGTCGACCGGCCGATATCGACCACCATGACCGTTTCGCTCGTCCCAGGCGGCAGGAGCGCGCGCATGCCCGCAAACGTCTCACTCTCCATCGAGCGCGGCTCGATATGCACCTCATCGAGGATGCGCAGCGTGCTCTCGATCACACGCCGTGCGTACCCGACCCCGACCACAAGTGTCTCCTGCCCCGACGTGTGGAGAGGCGCGATGTCGAACGCGACCTCGCCCGGCGGGAGCGGCACATACTCGTCAATGTGCTGCTCGACCGCCATATACCATTCCTCTTGATTTTTCCCCGACACGCGCGCCTCGAACAGATATGCCTTTGATTCCGGGAGAGCGACATGCGCTGCCTTGATACCTCGTTCCTTCGCGAGTTTCCGCACAATGTCAGAAATGACTTTCGGGTCGACGACCTCGCTCCGGACCACAGCGCCGTCGGGCAGCATGATTTCGTCAAACGAAGTCGCTTCGATGCCGTGCGTGCGCTCGGCAAGGAGCACCGCCTTGATGCTGCTCGTAGAGATCTCGATGCCGGCAGTCGGGAGCGCGAGGTAGCTCGGTGGCGGGAAGTGGACGCGCGCGAAGCGATTGAGAGAGAGCTCAGACATTACGCTCTTAGTATATCGGGCACTGGCGCGCGAAAAAAGCGCGCTATGCCCAGGCGCGCTTTTTTCGCGCGCGGCCTCTCCCGCTAATGTGCGCCCGTACCCGGCGGAATCTGTCGGTCCGGCGTAAGGAACGCGAACGTGTCGTCCTTCCCCACCGCAAAGAGCATACCGTTGGATTCGTAGCCGCGAATAGTGCGCGGTTCGAGATTTGTCACGAAGGTAAGCTGCTTTCCCACGAGCTCCTCGGGTAACGATACGTACGCAGCGATGCCCGAGACGATCTGCCGCGGCGCTTCTTCGCCGAGATCCACCATGAGCCGGAGGAGCTTATCCGTATCCGGGATGCGCTCGGCACTCAGTATGGTGCCGACCTTTACTTCTATCTTCGCGAATTCATCTATGGAAATCCTCTCTTTGTTCATACGCTATGAGCCTACCGCCTCTCGCCCGTTCTGCCTAGTGAGATAGCTCGTAAGGATGAGCGCCGCCGCGGATGCATCCACGATGCCGCTCATGCGTTCGCCCGTAGGTAAGCGGCGTGCTTCTTGCGTCGTGAGAGTTTCGGGCTCGTAAAAGACCGGCACGCCCGCTTGAGCGGCGAGCTCCTTGCCGAGCGCGCGAGCAGCCTCCGCAATCGGATTGTCCGCGCCAGAGAAATCTTTCGACTCGCCGATGACGACCGCTCCTACCCCCTCCTGCGCGATAAGCGCTGCGAGCCGCTCAGCAAGCGTCGCGTCTGTCGGCACCACGGCTTTCGGGAAGCCCATGGTGCCCGCCTCGTCAGAGAGTGCGAGGCCGGTTTTCTTGGTGCCGTAGTCGATGCCGAGATAGCGCATGCGCGTATAGTAGCAGACCCACACACGCGCCGGGCTTCGCGCAGCGCGTGTGGTATACTCTCGCCATATGCATACCCTCTTCTTTTCCCCCTTTGCTGCTGGTCTTGGATTCGGTATCTTCCTGCCGCTTCTTATCCTGCTCGTCGTCGCCGTCATCGTGCTCAAGGGCTACGCGCTCTGGTATAGTGCACGCGCCGGGCAGAAATGGTGGTTTATCGCCATGCTCGTCGTGAATACGGTCGGCATCCTGGAGATCATCTATCTCATCTGGTTCCGCCCGAGATCACTCGCAGACAACACGAACGAAAAGAGCACGCCGACCGATTCATCAGCGGCGTAGCAACCAGCCGTGCGCCGCTACGCGGCGCACGATGGAGGGGTGCTCCGAATGGTAAGGAACCTGTCTTGAAAACAGGCGGCCCGAAAGGCCTTGCGGGTTCGAGTCCCGCCCCCTCCGCAGCTTAGAGCGCAACGAGAAACTGATCTAAAAACAAAAGGGCCCCGGCAAATCTCTCGAACGTGTGGATAACGTCCAAAAAATTTGCGCGGAGCCCAAGGTTCAAGAGTGCAAGAGAATCAAGAACCCCCCGCACTCAAGTTTCAGAACTTCCGGGCAGCCGCAAGACCAAGATCATCGAAGCGGACGCCGTCCCAGTAGCTGTCAACGCTGAGACCCTCGGCGCCAAAGCTGCCGACGCACACGCGGTAGCCATGGGAGCCCAGGCTTGAAGTCCGCACGTAGTGATTCGGCAGCAGGTAAACACCGCGAACCGCCTTGTACGTCGTGAGGGCCCAGACCGTTTCGGCCGTGTTCGGCACGATTGCGGGATCGGTAATGAGCTCCCGTTGCTCCGACCAACTCTTGCTGAGCGAACCGGCTATCGGCTCCTTGCGGACGGCGATCCATTTCGTCTCGATCTTGTCGTCGCGACTGAACTCCTGCTCATTCTCGGCGTACCATCCGCCCTCCTTTGAGTAGAAGTCGTCGTTCTTGACGTTGCGGACGTCGAGAAGCGACATTGGCTTCGGCGGACCGGCGACGAGCATCATGCCGTTGTCGCGACACCACTCGAGGCTTGCCTTATCCGGAAGAGAGTCGCCGAAAAAGGCGAGATGCTCGTCGGTGTAGGCGAGATTCCGCGCCTGCGCGATCTCCTCGGGGGAGATGAAGTCCTTGCCGAGAATCGTGCGGGCGAGGTCGTAGTTCGGTGCCTTGGCGGTGAACCGCCGTGCGCCGTCCACGAGGTAGTTCTGGTACTTGCCACCCTTCGCGAACAGGCACTGGAGGCCGTCCTTGTCGGGGTTGACTTCCTGAAGGATGCGCTCGACCGCATCCTCGATGAAACGCTTGAGTTGCTTTTCCTGCTTGGGCGTTCTGGACGTGATCCGTGAGGTCATCGTCGTTCTCCTTCGCATTGGTTTTCGTCCGAAGCGCTCGGACGGGCGTCTCGTCCCTTGTTTTTTGAAGGGCCACTAGTCTTTGAGATTTGAACGCTCGCACCTATTGTGCGTGCATGAAAAAAGAAACGATGGGCGCCGATCACTCGGGCGGAACGCGATGAGATACAGATCCTGCACGGAAAGGGATACTCACTCGCAGAGATAGGCGCGGCGCTCGAGCGCCCCAAGAGCGCTGTCTGGTACGAAGTGCACAAGAAAGGACGAAAGGGTCGGCCATACGATGCAGCCTATGCCGAGCACCGTACGTACGTGAGGCGGCGAAGCCATCGGGCCGTCGGCAAGAAGATAGCCCTGCACAAGGAGCTGCGCTCGTTCGTCGAGACGCACCTCATGGACGACCAGTCACCCGAGAACATTGCACTCCGGCTGAAGCGGATTGAGAAGAACCTCCCCTATGCCTCCGCCTCGGCCATACGGCGGTACATCAAGAGTCCGTATGGTCGGAGGATCGAATCACACCGGGCGAAGGTGTTCCGGAAGCGGCGGAGACAGGTTTCCAGCAGGCGTATCGAAGGGAAGCGCATGATCGACCAACGACCGAGCAAAATCAACAAACGGTGGGGCTTGGGCCACATGGAGGGCGACTTCATCGTGTCGGGCAAAAGCGGGAAAGGCATCATCCTCGGTCTGCGCGACCGCAAGGTGCGAAAGAACCTTCTGGAGCGGATACTGCCCGTGTCGGTGAAGAACGTGGAGCGGGCGCTCACGCGCATAAAGAAACGCTATCCCGAGATGCAAACCATCACCTTCGACAATGACATTCTCTTTCTGGAGCACAAACGACTGGAAAAGGTGCTTGGTGTCCGTATCTATTTCTGCCACGCGCATGCTCCTTGGGAGAAGCCGTCCATTGAGAACCTCAACAAAGACTTGCGACGATACATCCCGAAGAGCTCGGACATCTCGACGTATACAAGAGCGTTTGTGCAGAAGCTCGAGGAAGATGAACCGTCGCTTCATGGATGTGCTCGAGAGTCTCACACCGGACGAAGCGTACGAGCGAGAGAAACGGCGACGCGCCGCAGAGGCGGCGCGTCGGAAGAAGAAATTCAAGCGTTCAAATTGAGGGGTTGGGGTGCCAAGGAACAAGCTATGCTTAGCGTAGCACGCATGCTTGTTATTGTCAAATTTTTGACGCCCGACTCATTCTGACTAGAATGAGGAAATCATGAGGTTGGCGATTCCGTACCACAAGCAAAGCGAAGAGCACACCTGCGGGCCAGCGGTTCTCCAGATGGCATTTGAATATTTTGGCTATCTGCGTCCGCAGCACGAGCTTGTGGAGCACACCGCAACGAGCCCGGAGACCGGCACGAACACCGCGCTCATGGTCAAAGCAGCGACCGAGCACGGCTTCTATTGCTACGTCAACACGCACTCCTCACTGCGCGAGATACGCTATTTTCTCAAACAAGAGCTCCCGGTCATCGTGAATTTCATCGAGCCCTCGAGCGACTCGGGTCACTTCGCGGTCGTTTCCGGTCTCACGCCTTTTTCTATACTCCTCAACGACCCCTGGAACGGAAAGAATTTTCGCATGTCGCGCAAGCAGTTTCTTGCGCGCTGGTATTCCGAGCACCAGATAGAAGATGTCGCGTGGCTCATGGTGCTCTCGCGCTCAGCATTTCCGATGGGTATACAGCACTCCCCTGCCGCCATGCACAGTATGTAGTGTGTGCGCGCCGCGCAGCGGCGCGCGGGTGCTATAGTTTTCATATATGTCACGCGCACCGCGATTCGAGTGGAATGCGAAAGAGCACGAGTTCGACGACAAACCCGCCGAATGGTACTGGGGGCTCGGCATCGTTGCAGCCTCAGGCGTGATCGCAAGCATCCTGTTCGGCAACTATCTCCTCGCACTTGTGCTCATCACGGCCGCATTCGCTATCGCGCTCCAGGCCGCGAAAGAACCGCGCACACACTACATCGCCCTCTCAGAAGACGGCCTCATCATAGAGCACCGCCTCTACCCCTTCGACCTCATGCGTTCGTTCAGCATGCTCGAGTACATTGATAGCGCAAAACCGCCCGTCCTTTCCATCAAGACGCACAGCCTGCTTGCGCCGCACCTCATGATCCCACTCGACGGCGTAGACGCCGATGCGGTGTATGCATTCATGTTCGCGTACGTCGAAGAAGACGAACACCGCGAGACCTTCGTTGACCACCTGATGCGTCTCTTGCGGCTGTAGAGCATGCGCCGACAAAGAAAGACATGACAAAACCCGTCGCGCACGCGACGGGTTTTGTATTGCGAACCCTGATCGTGAGCCCTATCGGCTCGCCGAGCTCGTGGCCGTAGTAGTGGCAGCGAGCAGCTCATCGAGCTTCGCTCGGGTCTTGGGGCCGAGGAGACCATACCCGATGGCTGCAGGTGAAGAGACAATGCCATATTTCAGCTGAAAGCGCTCCACTGCCTGCTCGGTCAGCGAGCCGAAGAGGTCGGTCTCGTGCCCGGGTGATCCGACACCGCTTTCCGCGATGCGCGTGTCAGGGTCGGCGTTGAGGAAGACCTGGAGCGTGCGCACGTCGGCTCCGGTCATACCCTTCTGAAGGTGGCGCGTGAATGCGGTCGTGGTCGCCGCGGCCGCCGTGCTGACACCGGTCGACGCCGAGGACGAGAACACCTCCGCAAGCTTCGCTCGGGTCTTGGGGCCGAGGAGGCCGTAGCCGGGCGTTCCGGAGGAGGCAATGCCGTATTTCGCTTGGAAGGCTTCAACGGCCGTGCGCGTCTGCGGCCCGAAGTAGCCGGTCTGCGTGACACCGAGCAGCGCCTGCAGGCGCTTCACGTCTGCGCCCCGCATGCCGACACCAAGCGCGATCGCGAACTGCGCCGAGATTGCAGCATGCGGACTCGCCGCGCTAGCGTTCGCAGATGCTGGCGCGGCAGACACCGCACCAGTCACTCCGCCACTCACCGTCGAAGCTGTCGCGCCCGGGAGCGGGTTTGGCGCCCATGCGGTTCCGACAGGCAGCGTGCCCTGCGCACTCCCGCTGTTGGCAGGCGCAGCATTCGTGGTCGCATGCGCGGAACTCGAGTTCAGGCCCTCACCCTTGCTGTTGACGCCGGCGACTTCGTAGTAGTACGTCGTTGCTGCCGAGAGTCCGGAGTCTGTGTAGCTCGTCGACGTCTCACCCGTCTTTATCGCGGTCGTGAAGTTGGAATCCGTCGAGCTGCGGTAGATGGTGTAGCTCGTCGCCGAGGGCGATGCGGTCCATGAGAGCGTAATGCTCGAAGCGGACGCGGCGCTCGCCGAGAGCCCGGTCGGCGCATCGGGAACACCCGGCAGTACAGGGCCGTACTCGGTGAAGTGGTTCGTCTGCACGGTGAAGGTATGATTCACCGTATCGATGGTCGCCGCGACCGGCTCCCACTGCCCGGTACCGTTATCGAAGTAGCTGAGCTGTAGGTCGCTCGCCGTCGCGTTCGCCGGTAAGGTCGAGGGGTCATACGAGGTCGTGATCGAGACCATGCCATTGAGCGAGGTGATCGGCTTGCCGGATGGGTCAGTCACCACGATGTCGCGCACCGAGCCCGCAAGCG
The DNA here is from genome assembly GCA_021789225.1 of bacterium. GTDB lineage: Bacteria > Patescibacteriota > Minisyncoccia > Phycocordibacterales > Phycocordibacteraceae > C7867-001. The sequence continues at coordinate 9,848 of JAJYJQ010000005.1, forward strand.
GCGTCTTGTTCGCCGAGGAAACCACGTTCGACGCGGTCGTGTACACGCTCACGGTGTCGGTCTGCTGCGAAGTGCCGAGCGCGTTTGGCGGGATGTTGATAGTGATGTTGCCGGTCGAGATCTGGCCGCCGGTCGTGTCGGTGATGGCGTAGACAGTGGGCGCAGCGACCGCGCAGCCGCTCTGAGCGGCGAGCGTGAGGTTCTTGGTGTCGCCCGCAGTCGCCGAAACGGCCGCACCGCGCGGGTGGCACGCACCCTGCGCTGTGAGGCTCCAGGTCGAGCCAGGCGTGACATTGAGCGAGTAGTGGCCAGCATCGTCCGCCTGTATGCCGATCTGCGTCGAGGTCGCGACGCCTGTCTGCACGGCACTCACCCATGCTTTCGCGATACCTGCCCCGCCGCTGTCCTGCACCGTACCGGAGATGGTCGACCCTGCGGCCGTGAGCGTGAAGTCCTGCGTGGTGTTGCCGGAGACGGCGACCGTAGCGTCGCCCTGATCCGGAATGTAGTTGAGCGAGCGCACGCCGACGTTATAGGTCTTGCCATCCGGCACCGAGAGCGAGTAATTGCCGCTTGCGTCGGTGAGCGTCGAGAAGAAGCCCGGACCATCGCTACGGCTCGCCCACACGTTGATGTTCGCAACGCCCGGACCGCCCGAGGTGACCGAGCCTGAAAGTGTCGCGAGCGTGGTCGAAGCGGTCGCGTCGAAGGTGATGTTGGTCGTGCCCCCACCCGTGATCGTCACCCCCGTCTGGCTGCCGAACTGCCCGAGCCCCGGGGAATTCGCCTGCACGGTGTAGTGCGTGCCCGCAGGCAGCGTGATGTCCGCTATCTTGTCCGTGCCGGTCGTCGTCCATGAGTTGGTGCCGTTGCCCATCCCTGTCGTCGAGTCGAAGGCACCGGCAAAAAGCGAGAGGCCGGACGCGTGATGAATGGTGAGGTGGAGCGTGCCTTGTGCGCCGAGTGTCCAGTCGATGCTGCTCGCATCAGCCGAGGAGATATCGACCGCCTGCTCAGCGAGTCCGCCGGTCGAAGGCGACCAGCCGCTTACCTTGTACGTACCCGCCGGAAGATAGAGCGTGTAGGAACCATTCGCATCCGTCTGCGTGCCGTTGCCGCCCGAGGTCCCTCCTGTGCCGTACGCGCCTATGTTCATGCCCGCAACGCCCACACCGCCCACCGTGACCGTACCCGAGACGGTCTTCAGAGCGCCGGTGTTGACGGTGAAGGTGACCGAAGGATTCGAACCGTTGGTCACAGTAGCGGTCTGCGCCGTGAACGGGCCGAAGCCCGGCGCGAAGCCCTGCACCGAGTACGTGCCTGGCGAGACGTAGATCTTCGCCGCGCCATTCGTGTCGGTCATCGCGTTGCCGAAGCCGTTACCGCCGTTTGCGAAGACCGGCGCGCCCTTGATCTTCGTGCCACTGGACGTCTGGACGAGCACGTTCACATACGAGGTCGGCGCAGCAAGCGCGATGGTTTTATTCGTCGTCGCGCCAGAAATAGCGACCGGGAACTCGGCCGGTGCGCCATGCCCGGGTCGGCTCACATCGACTGTCACCGTGCCGGCAGGCACCTTGAATTGGTAGCTGTTGCCGTTATTGGGCGAGCAGATCATGTCCTGCGGGCCCATGAAGATGCCGCCGCCTGAACGCGAGACGCCGACACACGCGTTCGTGATCGCACTGCCATTCGTATCCTGGAGCGTCACGTTGAGCGTCTTATCCGCGAGCGTGTACGCGAAGGTGCCGAGACTCGCGGACGAGGACGCTGCCGTGAGGTTGAGCGATGGGAGCTGCGGCGCCCAGTACTTGTTGCCTGAGCCATCGGTGATATTGCCGCTCGCGCCAAACTGACCGCCCATGACATTGAAGTTCCAGCTCTTGCCACTGTCGATACGGATGCGCGCATAGCCGTGGCCGCTGCCATCGAAGCCCTGCGTCGTGCCGGTCAGCGTCGTGTAGATCGGTGAAAACGATTGGTTGTCAGCGCTGTACGCCTGAACGAACGCCTTGGCACCCGCTACCGCGCTCGGAAGATTGACCTGAACGGTCGAGGTGGAATTCGGCACGCCGAAGACCAGGGTCGTCGTCGCCGTCTGCCCTACCCCGCCAGAGGAAACGAGGTTCACCTGCTTCATCCCTGGCGGGAGGAAGGTATTGTAGAAGTCCGTCGAGGTCGCGGAAAACGGCTCGACGCTCACCATGTAGTTGCAGTCGAGAATCTTCTGATAGTGTGCGACACCGTTGCTGTCGAGCCACTGCGTGCCCATGAAATACTGCCGGTCGGGACAGCCCGCGCCTACCTTTACCTGCGCACGCTCACCCGCCGTAAGCGCGGTCGTGCCGCCCGCCCCATCGGATTTCAAGACTTGCACGTTGAGCGTGTTGGTCCCGCCGATGTAGACGGTGTCATTGGGTGGCGGCGCGCCACTGCCGTAGTCGGACTGCTCGAAACCAAAGTAGGAACCGTCGATGAGCCCGTTGTTGCTCTTCGTCGTGAAAACCGAAAACGGACGGTACGTGTCGGCGGTCGCAGGGTTCGTGAGACCGGCGACCGTCACCGTGAGCACGTCGCCCGCATTCACCGGCGCGTTCGAGACCGTAAAGATGACACGCTTCGTGCCGCCCGGGTCGCTTGAGGTTGCCACCGCGCCGACCGCGATCTGCGCAGCCGTGTTGTTTGAGATGTTTTGCGTCGATGCGGTCGAGGTCGCATGGTCAACGTTGTAGACAGAGGGAAAGTTTATGACGACCTTGCCGCCGACCGAGATCTGCGTAGCCGTCGTGATGGAGAACGTGTACGAGACGCCCGTCGCGCTCGCCACAGTACTCGAGGGCGTGATCTTGGAGTTGCTGTCCGACACGAGCGCACCGCCCGCGCGGATAAGATTCACCGTGGAGGTCGCGTTGAATTGGTCGCTCATGAGCGGCGCGCCGGCAGCCTGCATAGGGTTCGTCGTCGTGCCGGCCTGCAGGTTCCACTTGAGCCCGCTCATCTGCGCGAGCTGCCCCTGCGCGTTGTTGATGCCGCCGAGCGTCACCGAGAATGTCGTTCCGGCGGGCACCGTGCTCGACGCGTAGCCGTAGATGACCGTGCCGTTCTGACTCTGACCGGCACTCACGCCGAGCGCATGCGTTGAGGTCGAGGTGACGAGCACGATGCTCGACGAAGCCACGACGCTCGGCGTGCCGATACTAAACGGCACCGCCTGCTGCACCGACGGCAGCAGGAATTTCACCAGCGCGCCTTCGTTAATCTGCCCGGTCGTCGTCGCCGTAAAGACCCACTGCGCGTTCGTCGCGCCGATGAGGTTATCGGTCGCAGCCGTTTTTGGTGCGGCCGTGAGCAGGTCGGCCGCATACGCGGCGTGCACGAACCCGAACATACTTATAATGAGAGTGCCCACGACGAGCAGAGAGCGCGTGCGCATAGCGAGAGTTGGCAAATCAGGTATCTGGTAAGTGACCTACTTGGACTTCAAGAGTCTCTGCGCTCATTATAGGCACGGTCTCTGCGCCGCAACCACGATTTCTCGCACCCTGTGCATAACGAAGACAAAACGGAAAAGGTCCGCGCCTGTGCATAAGGCCACTAACATATTGCACTCCTTAAGCACAGGAGCGCATGCGCATACGAAGCAATCTGAAAGGGACTAAGGGCTGGTTGTATATGCGGGAGCGAAGCATACGCTTCCGGTATATGATCACTGAGACAGCGAAGAGGCGGGCGACGATCCTCACGTTCTGGAAGAAGTATGGTCTGGAAGCGACTGAAGCGGCATACGGAGTGAAGCGGCGCACCCTCTTCAACTGGCAGAAGGCGCTCAAGAAAGGGCGGGGCAAGCTGGAGGCGCTCAATGCGGGAAGTCGGGCGCCTAAGACAAGGCGCGCTCGCTCCTGGGACCCGCGCATCCTCGAAGAGCTGCGTCGCCTCCGATACAACCACCCCAATCTCGGCAAGGAGAAGCTCCACCCGCTGCTCGCTGCATTCTGTACGAGACACCGGCTCAAAGCTCCCGGTGTCCGTACCATCGGCCGTCTCATCACGGACCTGGGCGGCCTCCGCCTGGTCCCGCTCCGCATCACCGGCACCGGACGGATCACCCCGCTCACTAAAGCTAAGAACCTGCGCAAACCCAAGGGATTAGTCGCACGGTATCCAGGCCATGTGGTCGCTCTCGACACCTTCGAAGAGCATATCAACGGGACGAGACGCTATGTCATCACTTTCATCGACCTCCATACCCGTTTCGGGTTCGCCTTTGCCACCTCCTCGCATGCTTCCAAGGCAGCCGCCGACTTCTTCGCCCTCTGCCAGTCGGTCTTTCCGTTCCCGTTCACCTTCGTCCTAACCGACAACGGCTCGGAGTTCAAGAAGCACTTCAGCGCAGCGCTCCTTGACCTCCACCTCACGCACTATCACACCCGCCCGAGGACACCCAAGCAGAACGCGCATTCGGAACGGTTCAACCGCACGGTGCAAGAAGAATTCGCCAACTATCACCGCCATGACCTCTGGATGGATATCGAGGCCTTCAATCGCAAGCTGTTTGCCTGGCTCTTCTGGTACAACAGCGAGCGGGCGCACTATGCGTTTGGCAACAAGCTCTCGCCGCTTCAATTCATGGTATCGTTAGACCCGAAGACATTACCCGCGGAGTGCAAAAGTGGGTGGCCTCATACATTGAATTGAAAAGATGCGGGAGATACAGTACTCTGTGCTTGTGCCGCTGTATGGCCTTGCTAGAGCTTGGCTATGCAGCGGCCTCATCAGCCGATGTATGGCACTCCCGAAAGGTCGGCCATACCTCGGCCAGGTTCCTTGCCGCTGTATGGCCTCACAAAGTTCGGCCATACCTCGGCTCGTTCGGAGGATATGAATGAACGAGAACGTTCTTCATATCTCCTCACTTCGCCGATGTAGCTCAGTTGGTAGAGCACGTCCATGGTAAGGACGGGGTCGCCGGTTCAAGCCCGGCCATCGGCTCCAGAAATTATCAACAGCAGACCTTCGCGCATTCGTCTTGGTGGTCTACAGTTCCGGTATACTGCGGGTATGTCCCCGAAAAAGCCGCGCACGCCGTGTCGAACGTGTGGAAAGGAACCGAAGCGTGCAGGGTATCTCTATTGCAGCAACGTCTGCCAGCAAGAGTTTCAATATCGTGCCTATATCGAGAGATGGAAAAAAGGAAAAGAGTCAGGATTGCTAGCGCTCGGCGTTGTGTCTGCACCGGTAAAGAGATATCTACGTGAAAAGTTCAATGATAAATGCTGTTTGTGCGGATGGTCCGAAGTGAATCCTAAAACGGGATTGGTGCCACTGGTAGCGGACCATATAGACGGAGACTGGCAAAACAATACGGAAGAGAATCTCCGTCTCGTCTGCCCGAATTGCGATTCACTGAGTCCGACCTACGCTGCGCTTAATAAAGGGAACGGTCGGCCGAATCGAGCGTTGAGCAAGCGCTATCGTACGGCGCGAGCACAGAAGCAAGAGAAGTTGTGAGAAAAGGCACGGTGCGGTATGCTTTGCGTACTCTCATTTGCCGGAGTAAGCAAAGCTTGCTCCAGCTGCGTTCGGGTATTGTGTGAAAAGCCGCAATGCAGTATCTTTTCACACATACCCTCACTTGCCGGAGTAGCTCAGTTGGTAGAGCAGTGGTATCGTAAACCACAGGTCATCGGTTCAAGCCCGATCTCCGGCTCCAAGTGAAGAAACAGTACTCTATTGTTAGTTATCTCGAGGGTGTTGAGTACGAGCGCGTGCGCACTCTCCAAAGAGCGCTGTTCGAACGTACCGGATCACGAGCATGTTTGGATGATTGGGAGCCGCACCTTACCGTGGGTAGCGGCGTCTGGGTGTCTGATGAGGAACGTGCTGAAGTGGAAGATGCCCTCACGCGTATCGCAGCCGACACGAAACCTTTCTCAGTCGCACTTAAAGGATTCCGCGGTCGTGCAGATCGTATCGTAAGGGCGGAGCGGGCGAGGCTACTACTCCGTATGTCTTGGAATTAAACGCCACGGTTGGTACATCGCTTCAGGAACTCGTTGAGAAGATACGGCGAGATGTTACATCGAAGCAGGAGCTCTGGTACGTTATGCCCGAGCCGTACGCACCGCACGTCGCCGTCGCGTTTCGTGATCTTTCGAAAGAAGGGTACGAGAAAGGGTTTGCGTATCTGCAACAATCGGATTACCAAGACACAATCACGCTCTCGCATGTGGCGCTCGTCGAGCGTACGCCGCGTGGAGATGTCGAATACAAGCGGTTCGTTTTTGAAGGTTAGGAACAAAACGCGCGCGGCCCGCAGGGCCGCGCGCGTGTTATAGTTACAGGCGTTATGGTTATCTCCGCCTCCACCAGCTATAAGAAGGCGACCCAGGCCTTGAATTTCTATGCCCTCAAAAAGGGCGGGAAAATCAACAAGATGAAGGCGATAAAGCTCATCTATTTCGCCGATCGCCTGCATTTGCGCAAGTACGGGCGTCCTATCGTCGGGGATGCCTATTTCGCCATGAAGTTGGGTCCGGTGGGATCGCGCACGAAGCGCGTCGCCGAACTCGACACGATGCCAGAAGAGGCGCTCGCGTATGCGAAGAAATACATAAAACCTGCTGATGAAAAGAAGCAGTCACTCGTGTCTCTGCGGCCGGTTGACGCCGACTTATTTTCACAAACCGATCTTGAGTGTCTCGAAACGGTATACGCGCAGTTTTCCGATAAGGATCAATTCGAACTCGCTGAGCTGAGCCACCGATATCCAGAATGGTTCAAGCATGAGCACGCTCTCGAGGCGGGGAAGAAACGAGTGCCAATGGATTATGACGATTTCTTTTCTGACACCGAGAAGGACGATCCTTTATTCGCACAGAGTAAGGCAGATTTGAATCTGGCGAAAGATTCGTTTGATGAGCTTCGGGAGGTTTCGACATTCTTTGGTCGATAATTCCTCGCTCTCATGGATATTCCGGTCAAGGTACGCGTACCCTTGTGCATCGAACAGGGGTCGATCTTCAACTTCCATATGGAGGTTGAAGGTGTGAATCGACAATCTAAAAACCGCTATTTCGTCGTCCTGAACCGGAATCCTAAAACGGACACAGCGCTCGTTCTCGTCACCTCGACGACGCAGATTGAGAAGCGCAGAGAATTTGTAAAGCGCGCCGGAATCAGTGAGAAGACCATAGTGGCGGTGTCGCCGGAAGAGTACGCGGTCTTTACGGCTGAGAGTGCGTTCAACTGCAATGATGTTATTGAAGTGAACATGTCTGAACTCATCCGCAAGGTTGAGGACGGTGGGTCTATGAACTATCCGAAAATTCCAGAGAGCATACTTGCTAAGATTCTCGCCGGCGTTGATCAGAGTCCTCGCGTAGCTCCCGCGCTTAAGAAACTGCTTTAACCTTTGCTATAATCGGCGCCATGGATGATTCGACGGAAAAGCGGTTGGCGGAGCTGGAGGCGCTCATGGCGTCTCCGGGATTTTGGGCAGATAAAGATGCTGCCCAGCGCGCTGTGCGCGAATATCAGATGCTCAAAGAAGGCGGCGGAGGCGACGTGCACGACCGCGGCTCCGCAACGCTTGCCATCCTCGCGGGCGCGGGCGGCGACGACGCGGAAGATTTCGCCGTGATGCTCCGGCGCATGTACGAGGGCTATGCCGCCGCGCAGGGCTGGCGTGTCGCCGAGCTCCACGCCAACGAAAACGACCACGGCGGGTACCGAAACCTCCTCCTCGAAATCACTGGCGCGGGCGTGTATGGCCGTTTGAAACACGAAGCGGGCGTGCACCGGCTCGTGCGCATTTCTCCTTTCAATGCGAACGCGAAGCGTCAGACCTCCTTTGCGATGGTGGAGGTGCTGCCCGTGCTCGCGGCGAGCGAGAAGGTGGACTTGAATCCGGCAGACATCGAGATGACGTTCGCGCGTTCGGGTGGCGCCGGCGGACAAAACGTGAACAAGGTGGAAACGGCCGTGCGCCTCCTCCACACGCCCACGGGCCTCTCGGTGCATGTTTCGAGCGAGCGCAGCCAGCAGGCGAACCGCGAGAAGGCGCTTGCGCTCCTGAAGGCGAAGATTTTCGCGCGAGAGGAGGCGAAGCGCCAAGCCGAAGCGAAAGGTCGTTCCATTGCGGCGACGACCGCAAACGAGTGGGGGAGCCAGATCCGCTCGTACGTGCTTCATCCGTACAAAATGGTGAAAGACCACCGCACCGGTCACGAATCATCAAATCCTGAGAAAGTGCTCGAAGGCGATCTAGATGGCTTTATTGACGCTGCAGCAAAGGGCGAGACGGAGGCATAGCCTCGACTGCATAACTCGTTTGCTGCGGCGGGGACGAGTGCGGTACAATGTGCGTACGCATGATTTATTTCGAGAAAGTTTCCAAGCTTTACAACGGCAATCGCGCTCCCGCCCTCGAAGACATCACCCTCTCGGTAGCCCCGAAAGAGTTCATCTCCATAGTCGGCCACTCGGGCGCAGGCAAGACGACGCTCCTTAAGATGTTGCTCGCTGAGGAGCGGCCGACCGCCGGCACCATTTTCTTCGAATCGGTCAATGTGCACGAGCTGCCGTCCTCCGCGCTTCACCACTATCGTCGCAAGATCGGCATGGTTTTCCAGGATTTCCGGCTCATTCCGCACAAGACGGCATACGAAAATATTGCGTTTGCGATGGAAGCGGCCGGTCGCACCGATGAGGAGATCGCCTCCGACGTGCCGCACATCCTCGAGCTGGTCGATCTTGGCGACAAGGCAGACCATTTCCCGCACCAGCTTTCGGGTGGCGAGCAGCAGCGCGTCGCGATCGGCCGCGCGATCATCAACCAGCCGGACGTCATCGTTGCCGACGAGCCGACGGGGAACCTCGACCCCATCAACACGTATGAGGTTGTGCAGATCTTGAAGAAAATCAACGAGCTCGGCACGACCGTCATCATCACGACCCACAATAAAGGCGTCGTGGATGCGGTGGACCGCCGCGTCATTACCATGGATCGCGGGCACATCGTGCGCGACGACGCTCATGGGCAGTACGTTTTGTAACCGCTAACAGACTATGATTTGGACAGACATCCGTCGGGTGAGCATTTCGGGAGCGAAAAATTTCGTGCGAAGCGGGGCGGTGTCGTTTGCGACGGTGCTCATCATGACGGTGACGCTCTCCATCCTTGGTGCGCTCATCTTCCTCTCGGCGCTCCTAAACTTCACGCTCGATACCATCCGGAGCAAAGTGGATGTGAATGTCTATTTCGTGACCACGGCTGCGGAGGGCGACATCATGGCGCTCCAGCAAAAGCTGCAACAGCTGCCGCAAGTGGCTTCGGTCGAGTACACCTCGCGCGAGCAAGCGCTCGCTGACTTCCGCAACCGCCACGCCAACGACCAGCTCACGCTCCAGGCGCTCGACGAGCTCGGCGACAATCCGCTCGACGCCTCGCTTTCCATAAAGGCGAAAGATCCGTCGCAGTATGAGGGCATCGTCGATTTCCTTAACACGGGCCCGGCGCTCTCGGCGGGCGGCACCTCCATCATCGACCGCATCAATTATGCGCAGAATAAGTCGGTCATCGACCGCATCTCGCTCGCGATTGATGCTATGCAGAAAGCCGGCATCGCGGTCGTGCTCTTGTTTGCAGTCGCCTCCATCATCATCGCATTCGCGACCGTGCGGCTCGCCATCTACACCGCGCGTGACGAAATCGCGGTCATGCGGCTCGTGGGCGCTTCCAATGCGTACATCCGCGGGCCGTTCGTCGTGACGGGCGTCATCGCGGGCGTTATCGCCGCGGTCGTGGTGACGCTCGTCTTCCTGCCGGCGACGTGGTATATCGGGCATGTGACAGCGGCGTGGTTCGGCGGGTTTGATTTCTTCTCGTACTACGCGGGGCACTTCCTGGCACTGTTCGTTTCGCTCTTGGGTGCGGGCATCGTGCTCGGAGGGACGGCAAGCCTCCTTGCTATCCGGCGTTACTTAACCATCTAACATTAGGACAGATCATATGGCACGCGACGGGCATAAATATATTTTTGTTATTGGGGGCGTCATGTCCGGCGTGGGCAAGGGGATCGCGAGCTCTGCGATGGGGCTCCTGCTGCAGTCGAAAGGATTCTCGGTCAACCTGGTGAAGGTGGACCCGTATCTGAACGTGGACGCGGGCACGATGAATCCGACCGAGCACGGCGAGGTGTTCGTGCTCAACTCCGGTCTCGAGACCGACCAGGACATGGGCAACTACGAGCGCTTCTTGAACCGCGACCTCGGCGGCGAAGACTACATGACGAGCGGCATGATCTACCAGTCGGTCATCGCGCGCGAGCGTGCGCTGGGCTACGGAGGCAAGTGCGTGGAAGCGATCCCGCACGTGCGCAACGAGATCCTTGACCGCTTCGATGCAGCGGCAACCTTCAACGGCAGCGACATCTCCGTCATCGAGATCGGCGGTACGGTGGGCGATTTCCAGAACGCGCTCTTCATCGATGCGGCGCGTGTCTTGAAGATGCAGCATCCTGACGACGTGCTCTTCGTGATGGTCTCGTACCTGCCGGTGCCGGGCTCTATCGGCGAGATGAAAACCAAGCCGACGCAAAACGCCGTGCGCCAGCTCAATGCCTATGGCGTGCAGCCGGACTTCCTCATCGCGCGCAGCAAGCACCCAATCGATGCTAAGCGCAAAGAGAAGATCGCCATCGCGTGCTCCATTCGCGCCGACCACGTCATCTCCGCGCCAGATATCGAGAGTATCTACGATGTGCCGCTCAATTTCGAAAGTGACAAGCTCGCGGAGCAGCTCACGGACGCGCTCAAGCTCTCGAGCAAGAAGCCGACCGACCTCGCGGCCTGGAAGAAATTCGTGAAGGCGGTGAAGCGCACGGACGTGCCGGAGGTAAAGATCGCGGTCGTCGGCAAATACTTCGATACGGGCGATTTTGTGCTCTCGGATGCATACCTCTCGGTCATCGAGGCGATCAAGTTCTCGGGCGCCGCAACGCGCGTGAAGCCGAGCATCCACTGGATAAACGCGAAAGACCTAGAGAAGGGGAATGCCGCCGCCGTGCTTAAAGACTACGATGGCATCATCGTGCCGGGCGGTTTCGGCGAGAGCGGCATCGAGGGCAAGATCAAAGCTATCGAATACGCGCGCACGCACCAGGTCCCGTACTTCGGCCTCTGCTATGGCATGCAGCTCCTCGTTATCGAGTACGCGCGCAACGTCGCGAAGCTCAAGGGCGCACACACGACCGAGATCGACACCGAGACGCCGCACCCGGTCGTCGCCGTGATGGAAAGCCAGAAAGAAAACATCGCGCAAGGGAAATTTGGCGGCTCCATGCGTCTAGGCTCTTACCCGGCAAAGATCGTAAAAGGGACCATCGCGCACGGCGCATACAAAGCGAGCGAGATTTCCGAGCGTCACCGCCACCGCTATGAGATCAATCCGAAATACGTGGAGCAACTGAAAGAAGCGGGGCTCGTTTTCTCGGGTACCTCGCCCGATGGCGTGCTCATGGAAATCGCCGAGATGCCGAAGAAGGAGCACCCCTTCATGCTCGGGACGCAATTCCACCCCGAGCTCAAGGCGCGCCCGCTTGCCCCACACCCGCTCTTCACCGCCTTCCTCAAAGCCGCCGCAGCGCAGAAGTAATTCGCAGGCTAATCTGCATGCTTTCGGATATCGAGTAGGGTGTAGCAGCTGTCTGTGACAGTGAAATAAAAACGCACGTTATCGTTCACGCGCGCTTGCCAGATGCCGTAGCTCTCATCATATTTCTTGGCACGGAGTGACGGGTGGCGCAAATCTTTGAGGAGTGTGGCGGCTTGTTTCTCGAAAGCCGCTTTCACTGCAGGTGGAAGTTTGCGGAACGCGCGGTCGAAATGAGCCGTCGTCTCAAACGTCATCGTTGAGATGCTTCATGAGGGCGTTCACGGAACGGAACGGTCCGGAGGTGCGGCCGGCGCGAGCATCCGCGAGCGCCGATTGGATAGTGTGCGGGAGCTTGGAGGAATGCGATAGCGCAACTCGTAAGTCGCGAACCTCTTGTTCAAGTGCCGCAATCCTTTTCTCGAGCATGGCTGTAGTCATACGCATATACAATGGTATACCTCGCGTGCCATGACCGCAACGTGAAGGACAAGTAGCGTTCATCGATTCTGCAGATAGACTGCGTGGTATAGTGTCTCTGCATGAGCGCGATCATCGAGGTCGAACATCTCACGAAGAAATTTGACGATGGCACGGTTGCCGTCGATGATATCTCGTTTTCCGTGGAGCAGGGGAGCATCTTTGCGTTCCTGGGGCCAAACGGTGCGGGCAAGTCCACCACCATCAAGATGCTCACAACCATCCTGCACCCGACGGAGGGCGTGGTGCACGTGGGCGGTGCCGATGTGCACGAGAATCCTTCGGAAGCGCGCCGCGCGTTCGGTATCGTCTTTCAGGATCCCTCGCTCGATGACGAGCTCACCGCGTATGAAAATCTCGACTTCCACGGTGCGCTCTACGGCATCTCGAAGAAAGAGCGTGAGAAGCGCATCGATGACATGTTCGAGTTTGTCGAGCTCAGCAACCGCCGCGACAGCCTCGTGAAAGAGTTCTCTGGCGGCATGAAGCGTCGGCTCGAGATCGCGCGCGGCCTCTTGCACCATCCGCGCGTGCTCTTTCTCGATGAGCCGACACTCGGGCTTGACCCACAGACGCGCAATCACCTCTGGCGCTACATCGCCGACCTGAACGCCTCCGAGGGCATCACAGTTTTCTTCACCACGCACTATCTCGAAGAAGCTGAGCGCATCGCGAACAAGACGGCCATCATCGACCACGGCAAGATCATCGCCTCGGGCACGGTCGAGGAGCTCAAACAAAACACCGGCGCCGCAACGCTCGAAGAGGCGTATCTTTCGCTCACGGGCAAGTCTATTCGCGAAGAAGAAGGTTCCGCGCGTGACCATATGCGCGCGATGCACCGCGCGTGGCGCGGTGGCAAACGATAAGCATCTTATGTACTCACTCAACGTCATCTACGTGCTCTGGCTGCGGCAGATCAAGCGCTACTATCGCGCGCGCTCGCGCGTCATCGGCTCGCTTGCGCAGCCGTTGCTCTTCCTCGTCGCGCTCGGCTATGGCTTCGGACCGGTCTTCGCGCAGGCGGGGCAGGGGAACTACCTCTCCTTTCTCGTGCCGGGCGTCATGAGCATGTCGATCATCTTTACCGCCATGTTCTCGGGGATCGAGGTCATCTGGGACCGGCAGTTCGGCTTCTTGCGCGAGACGCTCGTGGCACCGGTGTCGCGGCTCTCCATCATGCTCGGCAGGACGCTGGGCGGCGCGACGGTCGCGACGGGGCAGGGCGTCATCGTCTTCTTCATCTCGCTCTTGATCGGCTTCCGCCCGACGAGCTGGGGGCTTTTCATACCTGCAGTGCTCATTATGTTCCTCGTCGCAATGCTCTTCACGGCTGTGGGCACCGCCGTCGCCTCGCGTCTCGAAGACATGCAGGGCTTCCAGCTCATCATGAACTTCCTCATCATGCCGCTCTTCTTCCTCTCCGGCGCACTTTTCCCGCTCAATGACTTGCCAAGCGTGCTTGCCACGATCGTGCGCATCGATCCGCTCTCCTATGGTGTCGATGCGTTGCGCGGCCTTCTTTCCGGCAGCGCGTTCTTCGGGCTCGGCCTTGATGTCGGCGTGCTCGCGGGAGTGACCGTGCTTTTCCTCGCGATCGGCGGATACCTCTTTTCCACCATCGAAATTTAGACGCGCCCGCCGAGGCGCTATACTAGGAAGCGACATACCTGAGATCGGGACCGTTTCTAAGGTGGTCATTATCAATGATGCGTAATGAAGGGCGCACTTCTATGTCACAGACAACAAAAGTACTTCTGACCGTGGTAGCAGTCGTGGTCGTTCTCGGGGGAATCTATTATTTCTACGCGCGCACGCGCACGGGGAGTGTCTCGGATGAGCAACAGGTCGGGATGATGGTTCCGCAGGAGACGGTGGGGACATCGTCTGAGGCGGCCGTGTTGCCGACCGGCAATGATACCTCGGACGCCGCGCTTGGGCAGGATCTCTCGGCGATCGATTCGCAGATCTCCGGCTTGAACGCCGACAACGCGAGCGTGAACCAGAGCCTCAACGACCAACAGGTCACGCAGTCTAGCCTTTAGTCGCTCGCGCTCATCAAATTCATCTATGAACTATCGTCTCATTCTCGCTTCGTCGGTCGTCGCTTCAGTCGCTACGATCTCCACAGCATTCCCAGGTATCGCAGCTGCACAAGGTGCGATGCCGACTCGCGCCATCGCTCCCGCAGGCGCATCCTCAGCGCGTCCCGTTGGTATCCGAACGACGCGCACCGCGACTCCGCGCGAGACCGTGATCGAACGCGCCAGGACGCGTGCCGAACAGGAGATCGATCGCCGGGCACAAATGCTCGGTGCGTTTGCAACGCGCATCGGCAACGGGCGCATCTCCGACGCGGACAAGAGCTCGCTCCAGGCGACCATGCAGGAGCAGATCAATGACCTCCAGACGCTCAAGAGCCAGATCGCAAGCGATGCCAGCACCACGACGCTCAAGACTGCTATCCAGTCCATCGGGAAGTCCTACCGCATCTTTGCGCTCGTGATGCCGCAGGGTGCGGTCATGGCGGCAGCAGACCGTGTGAATCAGGTCGCTGCGCAGATGCAAGCGCTCTCGGGCAAGCTCCAGACGCGCATCAGCTCCGCCACTGGCGATACCGCCGCGCTCTCGACGGCGCTCTCGGACCTTAACGCGAAAGTCTCCGACGCGCAGACCCAGGCGCAGGCAGCGGTCTCCGAGGTGAGCGCGCTCAAACCGGATAATGGCGACCAGGCGGTCTTCAAGTCGAATCATGCGGCGCTCCAGGATGCACACAAGAAGCTCCAGGCAGCTCAGAAGGACCTTGCGGCGGCGCGCCATGATGCAGCCACCATCGTCCAGGGCCTCCATTCGCTCAGTTCGACCGCGACGAGCACGGCAACTGGCACAACGACCCAAGGGGAGTAGCCCACTCGCCCAAGAAACCCCGCGCGGCTTCGCCGCGCGGGGTTTCTGCTTGTTTTTCCGCCATTTTCCGCTACTATGTCTCCATATTGCGGGATCATCTAGTGGTAGGATGCAACGCTCTGGACGTTGTCACCTTGGTTCGAATCCAAGTCCCGCAGCAAACACATTTACAAGTCATGTGTCAAGGAGCGGCCGAATCTGTAGTATCGTGATACGGTTTAGGAATGGATGAAGGTGTCCCAGATCAGGAATTGGTGAAGGAGGCTCTGGCGCATCGGGACGCGTTCGCGCGTATTGTCACTCGGTACGAGCGGCGCATTCGTCACTACGTGACTCGTCTCGGTTCACTCGATAGGGAAACCGCCAAGGACATTCTCCAGGAAACCTTCATCAAAGCGTATCTCCATCTGAACGATTACAACCCAAGTCTGCCCTTCAGTGCATGGCTCTACCGTATCGCACATAATGAGACCATGAGTCATTTCCGAAAGCAGAAGAACCGGCCGCGGGTTATGAAGTCGGAAGATGACGCGCGAGTATTCGATAAGGTTGTGGACGATCTCGACATCGAGCGAGAAGCGGATGCGGCCATTAACCATGAGGCGGTACGTGTGGCGCTCAATACGCTTGATTTCAAATACCGCGACGTGCTCGCGCTCCGCTTCTTCGAGGATAAGAGCTATGACGAGATCTCGGATATTCTCGAGCTGCCGCTCGGCACTGTTGCTGTGTATCTGAATCGTGCCAAAGCTAAGCTCAGAGAGAAGCTAAAGAAGTATGATGAACAAAATTGATATGGACCCAAACGAAACTTTTTCACAGGAGATCGTGAAAGAACTTGAGGCGCGCAACGCTGTGCCGATAGCACGATGGAAGTTCCTTTTCAGCCGGAGCATGATTTGGTTTCTTGCTGTCGCTTCGATTCTCATCGGCGGTGCCGCTTTCGCGATTGCAGAGTTCGTCTTTTTCGATAACGACGGTATCGCGAAACTTCAGGGCTCATCAATCCAGGACATCGCACAGAGTATCCCGTTTGTCTGGCTCGCCATCACGGCTTTCTTCGCAATCGTTGCGTACCACGGCCTCCGTCTGACCCGTCGCGGCTACAAGTACGCCACGACGACTCTTGTTTTGTTTGTCGTGGCAGCAAGTCTCGCGCTTGGTGTCTTTCTCAACTACTTTGACTTCGGCCAGCGGGTATACGAGTACATGGGCCATCAGATTCCGCTGGCGAGCGTCTTTGTGGGACCCCCAAGCGATGGGCTGAATTAGGTTGTAAGGAATCGGGCGCGAATCGCGTAATGTCTAACGAGGGCGACCTCATTACCACTAACCTAAACGATTGCTCATGTTTTCGACCAAGAAGTATCTCCCGGTTCTTGCCGCTTTCGCCGTCGGTATCATCGGCGCTGCAGGCTATGCCGTCCACGCGGCGAGTGTCTCCTCGAATGTCGGTTCCTCGGCTCAGGCCCAAACGACCGCGCAGGATCCCCAGAACCTTGATGGCGAGACGGCTGACGATTCCGGTGCGCAGGTGCAGACGAGCGCCCAGGATCCGAAGCAGCTCGACGGCGAACAGGCGGACGACGCGAACGCGAAAGTGGGCGCGAATGCCCAGCATGAAGCCGAGAGCGGTCCCGCTGATTCCGGTCCGGACCAAGGCGAGACCAGCAATTAACCTTCACCGGAGGAACGCCCGAACGCGCAGCGCTCGGGCGTTCCTCCGGTACTAATCCTTTGTATACAATGTCCACCATGCCCGCAGTAGCTCAATCGATACCCGGCGCTCCCAAATGGCAGCAGATGCTCAATAAGGTTCCCGAAGTAACCATTTACTTTTGGGCGATCAAGATTCTCTGCACGACGGTCGGCGAGACGGCTTCGGACTTTCTCAGTACGAATCTCAACTTTGGCCTCACCCTGACAACTGTCATTACGGCAACCTTGCTTGCGGTCGTGTTGTTCTTCCAATTCCGTGCGCGCAAGTACATCCCGGGCATCTACTGGCTGGCTATCGTTCTCATCAGCGTCGTGGGCACGCAGATAACCGACAACTTGACCGACAACCTCGGCGTCTCACTTATGACGAGCACGCTGGTGTTCGCGGGCATACTCGCCGCGGTATTTGCCGTCTGGTATGCGGTAGAGAAGACGCTCTCGATCCACTCTATCGTGACAACCGGACGCGAGGCGTTCTACTGGCTTGCGATTCTTTTCACGTTCGCCCTCGGTACGGCGGCGGGCGACCTGGTCGCCGAGCAGTTCGCGCTCGGATACCTCACGTCGCTTCTCATCTTCGCCGGTCTCATCGCCGCCATAACCGCTTCTCACTACGGCATGAAAGCGTGGCTCGGCGAGCATCATCGACATTTCTCGCGCAACGCTGTCCTCGCATTCTGGCTCGCGTATATCCTCACTCGTCCGCTCGGCGCTTCGATCGGCGACTATCTCTCGCAAGCACAATCTGACGGCGGTCTGGGTCTTGGCACGACTGTGACCAGCTTCATCTTCCTCGGTGCGATTCTTGCGCTTGTCGTATTCCTTTCCGTTACGCGTGAAGACGAGATCCCGGAGTCAGTCATCATAGCCGAAGAATCAGAGGTGGTATAGAAGGGCTGTCGGCCGTCTGGTAACGGAAAGGCGGAATGCGTACGCACCGCGTCCAATTTTCTCATCACTGCACGTATGTTCGATATACAATGAACATATGAAAGGAAATAACCGAATGTGGGTTGTCGGCATGTCCCTTATCGTCGTGCTTGTGGTGGGCGTGGTGACTGTGCGTGATAAATCGGAGCATCGGCTCGGCCTGGCCGCCACGACGACGCCGAGCGAGATGTATGGCATGCGCGAATATGCCGACCCGGCGTACGGCTTCTCGTTCTGGTACCCGGGCGCGCTTACGGTCGCGGCCTCGACGATGGACGACGCCGTGAATTTTCCTGGCGGTGTCGCGGTGGAGGTGGTTACGATCGGTCACGCCGACGGCCTTGCGGTTATCGTCGTGGATTCTCCGAGCAGCTCCATTACCGATGAGCCGCGTCATCACGCGAGTCCCATCGCACAGACGAAATATTTTTTCGACAGCGCATTAGGCCGATGGATGGTCGCGTACCCGGAGGGGCCGCTTGGAACGGAACAGCGTTCGAGTGCGACCACGACCGCCGACGTATCCGAGACGACCATCGGCGGACTCACCATGCTCCGCTCAGGGCGACGCTTTGATACGACCATCATCCCATTGAGCACGACGCGCTTTGTGGTCGTTACCGACGGCGGCGGGAGCTCCTTTACGCATCAACTCGCGCAGACAGTCGCGCCTGTCGGTGTACCTATCGACCCATCGGTACAAGACAGCGCTCTAAAAGCAGAAGCGGCCGCCTATGACAATGGAATCCGTAAATAAGGCATAATGTCTTCATTAACCTTCACAGGAGAGAATATGGAGACTGACCAACGGAAACTGTTTCTCAATACGATCGGGTGGGGGTTCGCGCTATGGCTCTTTGGATACGTGCTCGGGATGGTCTTCTTCGCGTTCGTTCCGAAGGAGGTTATCGGCTGGTACGTCATGCCTCTCGGTATCGCTGCGACGCTCTGGGTTTTGTTCACGCGGATACAGCGGCCGTTCTTCAGGTGCTATGTGGGCATCGGTGTCGTGTGGACGATCATGGCCGTCGCACTAGACTACGCATTTATCGTGCTGCTTCTCCGAGCGGCGGATTATTACCGGCCGGACGTGTATCTGTATTATGCGTTTACGCTCGTTCTGCCGATCTTGGTCGGCTGGTACAAATTTCGTTCGCAGGGTTAATACGATCTCATTACCGCAAAGTGCTTCCTGATGGAGTATCTGATTATAGCCGCCCGATGTACATGGAATTCGAATAAACAACATGAACAGATACGCTATACTGCGCGCATGAAATATCGAGCGCTCGTGTTTGATTTCTTTGGCGTGGTGTGTTCGGAGGTCGCACCGTTTTGGTTTGAGGAGCATATACCTGAGGGTGCGGCGGAATTGAAGGAGAAATATGTCCGGCCAGCTGACCGGGGTGAGGTGGATGAAAGCGAACTGTTCGATGAGCTCGCGGAGCTTACGGGCATTCCGGCGGAAGAGATCAGGCAGGACTGGGAAGCGCGAGCGCACATCAACACGGAGCTTATGCGTTTCATAAAATCGCTGCGCAGCGACTATAAGATCGGTCTTCTCTCAAATGCGCCGACACGGTTCTTTCGCGCGCTGCTACACGGTAAAGCGGTCGGTCCGTTCTTTGATGCGATTGTCGTTTCCGGTGAGATCGGGCACACGAAACCGGAGCCTGAAGCATACCAAGCGATACTCGCGGCGCTTGAGGTGCGTCCCGAAGAAGCGCTCATGATCGACGATAATCCGCGGCTCGTGGAAGGTGCGAAAGAGGTTGGGATGGCAGGGCACCAATTCACTTCGGTGCAGGAGTTGCGGAATCTGCTTGGGCGCGAGCGGTAGGAGCGAGTTGCTTCGAGTCAGAATCCCAGCGGCTCCTGTACGAAGATGATGTGCGACTTACGGCCCGAGAAGGACGGCTCGCGGTGTATGATGAGCAGCTTCGAGATATAGCTTCCGCTCGCGCCGACGCTTTTCATGCGCGCGTCTTCCAGTGGCAGCACGTAGTCTTTCAGGCGCGCGAGCGCAGTGTCGAGGTCGGGCGTGATCTTTTGGGTGCCGACGACGAGGATGAGATTCTGCGAGGTGAAGACGAGGTGGGGCAGCTGGCTGCCTGAGTTTGACGCGACGACGATCTCGCCGGTTTCGGCCACGGCGTGCACGCTCCCGAGGTAGAAATCGGAAAGCACGGCCTGCTTGCGCAGTGCTGCTTGTTTTGCCGGGTCGGTCTCGGCGAGTACGGCTTCGTGCAGATTGTTCCAGTGGTGCGCGCCGTCTTTGAGGTACTGGATGAATCCGATCTCCTCGAGCGTGCGCGATGCGCCATTCATGACTGATGCACCGGCCGGGATCAGGGCCTGTATTCTTGCAAGTGCTTCAGTGCGCGAGGATACGAGCTCGGGGAGGTGGCCACGCTCTTTGAGGGCGGCCATCGTTGTGCGAATCGATTCTTCTGAGGCGGTGGTGTCGTATTGCATGGGTATGTTATAGCACGCGCGCTGGGCGTGTTTGCGGCTGATACTCACAGTTTTTTAATCCACCGGCATGCAGAATATCGGCATGCAAAAGATCGTCCCGTTCTTGTGGTTCGTGGATAACGCCGAGGAGGCGGCGGGCTATACTAAAGACTATGACTAAAGTCAGAATTGAAAATCACACGTTCGGCGGCGGGCTCTGGATAGGGGCGTGGCTGTTCACGATCGGCTTCCTGCATCTCTCGGGGTGGCAGGTCCTCTTCGCGCTCCTCATCTGGCCGTACTATCTCGGCGTGCACTTTGCGGTGTAGGCGAGAGCTCGCTACGGTGTGTTGAGTGCGGCGCGCGTTTGCGGGCCGACGTAGCCGACTGGTTCGATGCCATGCGCAGCTTGGAATTTCTTCACGCCGGCGGCCGTGAGCGCTCCGAAGTAGCCCGTCACAGGGCCGGCGTAGCTGCCGTCGGCAGTGAGGTGTTTCTGGAGCTCGGTCACGGCGGTGCTGCGCGAGCCGATGCCGAGGAACGAGGTGAAGATATAGCTGTTCTGTGTGGATGAAGAGGCGGAAGCGGGAGTGCTCGCAGGTGCAGTCGTTTGCGCTGGCGTGCTTGTGCTGGTCGCAGCACTCGATGTCGCCTCCACGGTGAGCGTGAGCTTCGCGGTCGCGGTGCTGCGGTTGGCGTCAGTGGCTGTGAGCGTGAGGGTGTGCGTGCCGATGTCGCGTGCGGCGGGCGTCCAAGAGAAGGCGCCGGTCGTCGAGGCGATAGCGTTTTCTCGGAGTGTCGAGTTGAAGCCGAGCGAGTCGGTGATCGTGTAGCTCGGCTTCGTGAGACCTACTGAGGTGGCAGTGAAGGTGACCGGCGTGCCGACCGTGGCGCGCGTGCTTGGCTTGCCGAAAGCGACTGTGGGCGGCATGACGGTGAGGTCTTGCGTGATGGTGGCGTAGAGGCCGTAGAGGTCTCGGGCGGTTATGGTGAGCGTGTGAAGGCCCTGCTCATTGGAAGCGGGAGTCCACGAGAATATGCCCGTGCTCGCGAGGTTCGCGTTGGTGACGCTCGTGCCTGCGTAGGAGTCGGACAGAGTGAACCATGGGCTCGTGAATCCTGGCGCATGCACGGTGAAGGCGACGGGCGCGTTGGTGTAGACGATGGTGCCCGGAGAGAGTTGCTGGATGGCGAGGGATTTCGGGATGACGTAGATGCGGGCGGTCGTGCTCGCGTTGTTGCCGAACGAATCCTTCACGGTGACGGTGAAGATGTGCGTGCCGGCGTCATCGATGGTTGGCGTCCAGGAGAAATAGCCGAATTTGTCTATGGTGCCTGCGGAGCCGAACGAATTGCTCACCGAGAAGGTCGGGTCGCGGAAGCCATCTGCCGCCGCATAGAAGGTGACGGGTGTTCCGGCCACGATGCCACTCGTCGGCTGGATTTCGAGTACCGAGAGTGTCGCGGCGAGCGCGTTGCCGGGCAAGACAAGGAGTGCGAGCAGGGCGAAACGGGCAGGATGAAAATAGCGCATGAAGCGGAATGGGTGAAAGTAATGCGTTCAGTATAGCAACCGTCGGCACCAGACTGTGGCGCACCGGGTGCGCTTTGCGGTACACTGCGCACATGGACATGTCGGTGGAAGGGATTCCGGAATTCGGGACGAAGCGGGAGAACGAGGAGCGGCGCGATGGCGGGTGCGGGGTGGTCTTCGACCCAGCCACGCAGCGCTATGCGGTCGGTGAATACACTGGCGACGGCAACGGGCTCTACATCCTTTTCTCGGGCGGCGTGAATGACGACGAGGATATCGAGCAGGGGATACTGCGGGAGGTGCGTGAGGAAAGTGGTCTGCACGACTTTATGCATGTCGAGAGGATCGGCGATGTGTTCACGCACTATCGCAATATCGCGAAAAACGTGAATCGGGTCGCGAAAGCGACGTGTTTCTTGGCGGTGGTCCGAAGTGCGGACACGGTGCCGACGCAGCTCGAAGCGCACGAGAAATTCTCGCTCGTGTGGGCGACGATGGAGGAGATCTTCGCAAATTGGCAGGCGCGCAACGAAAACAAGGACTACGACCACTGGATCTACTTCCTCAACAAAGCGGTCGCGCGCGCTGTGGAGCTTGGGTTCGATACTACGAATCGCCTGGCATAGTGCGCACCGTCCGCGTCCTTGACTTTCTTACCGGGAATGATACCTTTTCCTGTAGAGTTTTTGTTGTTTTGAAGTCAAAAGGGAGTCGCTCGTGCACTTTCGTGCGAGCGATTAGATGACCGCGCAAGCGGCAAATCTGAGTGGAGGGGGAAGATGGAAGCTATCATCAAGTTGGTCCAGTATATTTTCTATGCAGTACCAGCCAGATCCGATGAGCTTGTCAAACACATTTTCCGGGCGGGATACGAAATAACTCCGTCCGCAATGGAGCTGCTCCACCATCCAAGTTTCGTCATGCCTGGGAAAGTTGTGTGCGTGCGGACGGCGATTCTTTCGCGCGACACTTTCGGTTGTAGGGAAGACGACTCGCTGACACATGGGGAATTCATCAGCAAAGACCGTCTCGCCCTTTGGAATCTGGATAACAGATGCTCTCTGCCGGAAGGACGCGGGATCAGTCAGCTTTCCGTGTGGGCGGCACCGTTCATTTGTCTGGTACACGAGCCGGACGATGATGTTATACGAATTGCCCACGAGCCGTTTCTTGGCATGACCTTTGCAATCGGTCGGTCGCCTCATACGGACAAGCCTCAGCTTCGTGCAGAACTGGTGAGTCCTGCGCGTGCTGTCCCGCCCGATATGGGGTATTTCTTCGGGTTGGCCGAATAAAGCCGTACTCGGAGAGAGCTCTAGAGGAATCCCCACCAGCGATGTTTGCTGGTGGGGATTTTTGTTTGTGCTACTGCGCGAGGGTGAAGTCGAGCTCGCGGTCGGCGACGCGGGCGGCGGTGAGCTTCACGCGGATGGGGTCGCCGAGCATGTACTGCTTCTTGGTGCGGCGGCCGACGAGGCGGTAGTGTTTTTCATCGTAGTCGAAATAGTCTTCGCCCAGGTCGCGGATGCGGATCATGCCGTCGGCGTGTGTGGTCTTTTCTTCCACGTAGAGGCCGCGCTCCGTGACTCCGGAGATGACCGCATCGAACGACTCGCCGATGTGGCGCGAGAGAAATTCCACCTGCTTCATTTTTATAGAATCCCGTTCGGCGTGTGTGGCAGCGACCTCGCGCTCCGAGCAGTGTATGGAAAGCGTCTCGAATGCCGCGAGCTCTTGCTCGGGGATCTTCGTGCCGTCGGCGTGGTGCTTCAAGATGCGGTGCACCAAGAGGTCGGGGTAGCGGCGGATCGGCGAGGTGAAGTGCGTGTAGTGCGTGAACGCGAGGCCGAAGTGCCCGATATTTTTGGTCGAGTACACGGCTTTTGCCATGGAGCGCAGGGTCGCGGTCTTGATGAGGTACTCTTCCGGCGTGCCTTTCACTTTCTCCAAAAGCGCGTTGATGTCCGTGCCTTTCACGCGGCCGGCCGTGTCGAGCGTGTAGCCGAGCACGCGCAGGAACAGGGAGAGATCCTCGATGCGGTCAGCGTCGGGCGTATCGTGTATGCGGTAGATGAAACCATGCGAAAGGCCGCGCTTCTTCGAGAGCTCGGCAATGTGTTTTGCTACAGCAACATTTGCCATGAGCATGAAATCCTCCACGAGCAGGTTCGTGTCTTTGCGTTCCTTGAGGCGGATGGCGACCGGTGCGCCCTCGGCATCGAGCTCGACTTTCACTTCGGCGGTATCGAATTCGATCGCGCCGTTCGCGACGCGCTTGGTGCGGACCTGGCGGGCGAGTGTGCGCAAGGTCGAAAGCTCGGTATGGAATTCACCCGCACCGTCGTCGAGTACTTTCTGTGCGGCTTCATAGGTGAAGCGTTTGTCGGAGTGGATGACGGTCTCGCCGAACCACTGGTCCACAACGTTCGCGTGCTCATCGAGCGTGACGACGGCCGAGACAGCGAGCCGGTCTTCGTGCGGGACGAGCGAGCAGAGATTATTGGAAAGGACCTCCGGGAGCATCGGGATGGTGCGGTCGACGAGGTAGATGCTCGTGGCGCGGTCGCGCGCTTCGCGGTCGATGGGGGTGCCCGGCGTCACAAAGAAAGAGACGTCGGCGATGTGAATACCGACCTCGACCTTGCCGCCTTCAAGCAGCCGCACCGAGAGCGCGTCGTCGAAGTCTTTCGCATCAATCGGGTCGATGGTGAAGGTGGTGGCGTCGCGGAAATCGCGCCGTGCACTGCGCGCGACCTCGGCCGCGATGCGTGCTTTGCCTTCATGCTCCAGCGACTCGGCTTCTTTTTCGACGGCGGGCGGGAAGCCGGGGTGGAAGCCCTCGCCGAGTACGAGCGCGCGCATTTCTGTTTCGTGCACGCCGGCAACGCCGATGTCTTCTTCGACCACGGCCGTGGGGAACTCTTCGCTCGGGTCCCAGTGCGTGAAGCGCACGAGCACCTTGTGTCCGAGTGGGGGATGGTCGCCCGAAATCGCAAACGGCGTGTACATGCGCTTCCAGTCGGGCAGGAGAATCGTGCGGCCGCGCTCTTCGGCGAGCGTGCCGACGAAGGTTGTGCGCGAGCGCTCGAGTACCGTGACCACTTTTCCGGCGCGACGGCGCTCGACAAATCCCGCCTCGACGACCTGCACAACATCGCCCGGCAGCGCGGTGCCGAGCCATTCGCGCGGGATGAGCAGGTCCTCCTTGTCTTCGCCAAGCGGGAAGAAACCAGTGCCGCGGCGCGTGATCTGGATGACGCCTTCATGCGTCTTGGGCTGTTTTGGAGAGGGATTCATATATAAGGCACTCTAGCAAACATTCGATTTTTCGCTACCAGCAGCCACAACCGCGCGACGGGCGCGCCCTTGACATATTCAAACAATGTATGATAAGCTAAAACCGGAGCAGATGGGGTTGTCTCATCTGCAAAAACCAAGCAATCACAGAAGCTGGAAAAGCATCGTGATTGCCAAAGGAGGTTGTTCCATGAAAAGCAGAAAGCAGAAAGCAGAAAGCAGGATCCAGTATGAGTTGGTAAAGACGAATACTCTGGCAGTGCAGCTGACGTTCAAGGACGTGTTCTCTTATCCCGAGTACACGCTCCGCGGTATTAGAGACAATTGGGGTGATGTGGCCAACTTGGGCAGCAAGAACATTGCGGCGCTCATTTCGGACGCTCGCAATAACGAACAGTCCATCACCAGCGGCATCGTCGCGCGCAAAAAGCAGCAGGATCTGCTCCGCGGTAAGTCTGGCGACGACTTCAAGGAGATGGCGAAGGATTTTCAGAACCCCGCCATCACCGAGATCGGCGTCCTCGACGACAATTGGTCGCGCGACCTTGAGCCACTCGATGCAGCAAGCAAGGCGCGTGAGAGCGGCACCACCACCTTCAATATGTGCGGTTGGTGTAAGCACACCGGTGGCGGAAGCTGTCGACACTATTATCACATCACTACGACCTGTGACTTGCTCGGTGGCTATCAGTCGTCGCCCGAAACGCACTTCAACACGCCATGCTTGCTGCAAAGCAAGACGGCCGACGAGATCGCGGATCAGGTCAAACGCATCGAGAGCGAGGTCGCGGATCTCCTCGCAAAGCGCGAGAAGGTGCGCGAAGGAATCAAGCTCCTCCAGCATCTGAAGAAGGGTGCGCCGGAGAAGCCGTATCTCATGAGCTTGCGGCCGCACGACCACTTCAACGTCGGTGACGACGTGATGGTGTATATCGGTCAGTGGGCTAGTAATGAGCCCCTGGTACAGGACGGTGATTGGGTTTCCGCAATCGTTGTGTTTGGCTATCGTCACCACGAGGGCTGCGTGAGCTACCAGACGCTGTTCCCGATCCATACCAACATGTCCTTTCTCGAAGGGCGTGGCGGTGGAGCTGGCATGTCGCGGCCAGAGGTACTCTTACGGAGTGAGTTCAACTATCTGCAGGAGGCCTTTCAGAGCGAAGAAAAAGAAGGCAGTGACTTTCACTTCGTTGGCATGTGGCTGTCAAATGTCGACAGTGACCTGAAGGGATTCGACAAAGCCGACTTTCTGCGCGACTTGCACTTCGGCAAGGTTGCATCGCCTCCAGCTGACTGGCAGCCGCCCACCGACGAGATTGAGGTCAAGAGCGTCAAGGATGCAGAGACTGTCCTTCAAATGCTCAATTCTTCGCTCTTTAAGACCGAAAAGGAAATCAGGGATTGGGCGAACATGCAGCTCCGCCACGTTCATCCGGATTGCTTGAGCGATGCGAACGAGAACGTAAAGAGCTATGCTGCACGCCAGACCCGAGCGGTGTACGCTGCCCGCGACCTGCTGATTCAGCGTCTGAGAGACAAGAAATGAAGACGCTACAGTTCCTGAAGGAATTCTGTCAACGTGTCGGTGACCTGTTTCTTCTCGGAGTTCTCTTGTACCTTCTGTATCAAATCTTTACCCGTTAATGCAATTAACGGCAGTGACCGCCAGGTTTTATCGCCTGGCGGTTTTATTTTGGACAGCAGCATCTTCTTGCAAGTATTTACTGTGTGTGGCATATTAAATGTAATCGGCCGCAGGCCTTTTATTTTTTCTTCTACTATGGACATCCGAAACATCGCCATCATTGCGCACGTTGACCACGGCAAGACGACCTTGACCGATGCCTTGCTGCGTCAGACGGGCGCGGTTGCTGAGGGTGTCTCGATGGACTCGAACACGCTCGAGCAGGAGCGCGGCATCACCATTTACTCCAAGAACGCGGCTATTGAATATAAAGGTACGAAGATCAACATCGTCGACACGCCGGGACACGCGGACTTTGGCTCGGAGGTGGAGCGTGTGTTGCGCTCGATCGACTCGGTGCTGCTGGTGGTGGATGCGCAGGAAGGACCGATGCCGCAGACGCGCTTTGTGCTGAAGAAGTCGCTTGAGCTGGGGCTGAAGCCGATAGTCGTGATCAACAAGATCGACAAGCCGGCCGCTAATCCGGCCAAGTGCGAAGAAGACGTGCTCGAGCTTTTCTTGGAGCTCGGCGCTTCCGATGAACAGGCGGATTTCAAGGTGGTGTACGCGATCGGTCGCGAAGGTGTCGCGAAGCGCAAGCTCGAAGACGAGTCGAAAGATCTCACGCCACTCTTGGACACGATTCTCGAGCTCGTGCCGCTCGCCTCAACTCCGGAGCATGCGCAGAAGCCGCTGCGTCTGCAGTCTTTTAATCTCGCGTACGATAACTTTCTCGGGCGCATGGCAGTCGCGCGCGTGTACGACGGCGTAGTGCACGCCGGTGAGCAAGTGTTCGTAAAGAAGCCGACAGGGGAGACGCGTAGTGGCAAGCTTACGAAGATTTTCACCTTCCACGGGCTCGACCGCGTGGAGGCGCAGGAGGCGCAGGCGGGTGATATCGTGCTCATTGCTGGCCTGCCAGACATCGACATCGGCGAGACGGTGTGTGCTGAGCAAGGCGCGGAGGCGCTTCCGGCGATCGCCATCGACGAGCCGACGATCACGCTCTCGTTCCTCGTGAACAACTCGCCCTTTGCTGGGCGCGAAGGGAAGTTTGTGACGACGCGTCAGATCCGCGAATACCTTGAGCGCGAGCTCGAGGTGAACGTGGGGTTACGAGTGGATTTCAGCAATGCGGACCGCTTCATCGTGTCGGGCCGTGGCGAGTTGCACATCTCCATCCTTTTGGAAAATATGCGCCGCGCCGGATACGAGCTCCAGGTCTCGCAGCCGCAGGTGATTACGCGTGAGGAGGACGGCGTGAAAATGGAGCCGTTTGAGGAGGTTATCGTCGATACGCCGACGGAGTTTCAGGGCGCCATCATCGAGCGCCTCGGGATGCGCGGCTTTGCGCTCACCGACCTGCGTGACCACGGGCCGACCGTGCGCCTCTCGCTCGAAGGGCCGACGCGCGGTCTCTTGGGCTACCGTTCGCAGTTTATTATCGACACGAAAGGCGAGGGCATTCTTTCGTCGCGCGTCATCGGCTTCAAGCCGTATGCGGGTGAGATCCGCAAGCGTCAGGTTGGCTCGATGATCTCTATGGCGACCGGCAAGGCGCTCGGCTTCTCGCTCTGGAACCTGCAGGACCGCGGTACGCTCTATATTGAACCGGCGACCGAGGTGTACGAGGGGCAGGTGATCGGCAATACCTCCAAGGGCGAAGAGATGTCGGTCAATCCGACCAAGGGCAAGCAGCTCACGAACATGCGCGCGTCCGGCTCGGACGAAGCGATTACGCTCGTGCCGCCGTACCTTCTCTCGATCGAGCGCGGTTTGGAAATCATGGCGGAGGACGAATACCTCGAGATCACGCCCAAGAGCGTGCGTCTGCGCAAACAGTACCTCACCGAGACCGAGCGCGCGAAGGCCAAGCGCGGCGCGGCGTAGCAGTAAGCAGCAGCACAAACCAAAAGCCCCGGCCGCGCTTCGCGCGGCCGGGGCTTTTGGTTTGACATCGGGTAGCATCGCGCAGCGGCATGCTCCCGGGATGAGCGCTCGCTCGCCCAGCCGCTCGCTCCCTCTGCTCCGGCGTCCTTGTTTTGGCATCGCGGCGAAGCCGCAAGACCGAATGCCAAAACACCGTGCAAGGACGCCTGCGCAACTCATCCCGATAGCACGCCACGGCGCACTGAAATTGTTTGACGCTTTCACCTATATGGTTTATAATCTAATTAGATTGTAGGCATTGTGCCAAAGTCGACCAAGAACCATGTGAATTTAACCGAAGGAGGTATCTGAAATGCCATTCACAATCATATCAACCGAAAATGGATTTGAAATCCGTTTCCACTTTTCCAAGTCAACCGCTCTAGTGACTATCGAAATAGGTGATGATGAATATTCCAGAATCCTTCATGTAGAATCGCGCACCGATGGCTACCACTGGCTTAACATATGGATGGCGGCAGCGCCTGGGTCTCTTAAACTCGATGAACGTGACGAAAGAGAAGTTGAGATAATAAATCGCGCATCGATGGAGTCTTTGGGCTTCAGATATGAGCTCGAAGACAAAGAGACATGCTCTCTCACGATCAAGATTAACGATGATATGGAGACTTGCGTTAAGCGATTTGCGGAGTTCATGGAGCCCCGCTTCGCATTAAGGGAGAAGTTCTTTCCTGATGATTATTTTCCTCCTTCCTGATCAAAAGGAGAACGCGTATTCATGGGAATCGCTTATTATCATTAATAGGCGATTCTTTTTTGCTTTAGGAGAAAACATCTAAGTGTGTATCCACGTCGGCAGGGCGGGATTGGCCCTAGTTAAACCTAACTCGCTACTGAATTAAGCGGTCGCGGCGTTTTGGGCGACGATGGTTTTGAATTCTTGGATTTCGTCCGGTGTGTATTCGGTGACGTGTTCTGATATTTTCCAGGTGCCACCGTATGTCTTGGCGACGAGTTCCAGCGCGCCTTGGATGGTGGTGGCTGTGCCGACGAGTATCGACTGCCTGTCGGCGAAGAATTGCCAGACGGTGGGGTCAAGCACATAAAACGTTTGCCCATGCGTAACGATGAGGAGGTCGTGGAAGCGGTCTTCGCCGACCTCTCCTTTTGCGATGTGTGTGTCGGCTCCGGGGAGCGCCTCTTGTACCCATAGCGCGAGAAGGCGCGACACCTCGCTGCAGGAGTCTCGGCAAACGATGGCAAGAGACTGCTGTCCGTCATAGCCGAGCAGCTCGAACACGTATGCCTCGGCTTTATGTAGAAGTTCATCGCTCATTGCGCACAGTGTAGCAAACCCAAACCCCGCGCCGGCGAAGCCGGCGCGGGGTTTGGGTTCATTTTGCGCTCGGCGCGGGCGCGGTATACTGATGCGGTACTTATTTGTTTAGCTTGTAATCATGGATACGAAACCTTCTGGGACGAATGAGACTGCGCCGATCGACCGCTATCTGACGCCGATCGCCGTGTTGGTGGGCGCGATCATCATCGGCGGTGCGCTGTACTTCGGGCACGGCACCACGCCAGGCACGCAGCAGCAGCAAGCCGGCAACCAACAGCAGCAGCCGAGCGTGAATATTGCCGACGTGAAGACGGCGGGCGAGCCGTACGTGGGCAAGGAAGACGCGCCGGTCACGATCGCAGTGTGGCTCGATTATCAGTGCCCGGTCTGCAAGATGTTCGACGAGAGCACGCTCGCGCAGGTGTATACGAGCTATGTCCAGACGGGCAAAGTGAAGATCGTGTACAAGACGCTCGCATTCCTCGGTCCGGATTCGAAGACCGACGCGATGTTCGGGTACGCCGTGTGGGATCTCTATCCTGACAAGTTCTACACCTGGCTCCAGGCGATGTTCGAGAAGCAGGATAAGGAGAATGAGGGCTTCGGCGACCTCTCGAGCGTGGAGGCGCTCACCAAGACCATCCCCGGCATCGACGTGGACAAGGTGGTGGCGCGCATGAACGAGAAGAAGAGCGAGTACGAAGCGAAGCTCGCGGCGAACGGGCAGGACGGTGTGAAATTCGGTATCCAGGGCACGCCGAGCACGATCGTCGGTAGCCAGCTCCTCGTCGGTGTCATACCGTTCG
>JAJYJQ010000034.1 GCA_021789225.1 bacterium
GCACGTGTACTTCGCGGGGATGTGCTCCCCTTCCGCAAACGCGATGCTGGTGAGCGTAAGATCCATACGCATACACTATAGCAAGCGGTATGAAACAAAAATGACGGCGCGGCCTTCGGCCGCGCCGTCATTTTTTAGTTACCAGGCAAAATGGGCAAATGCCTTGTTGGATTCGGCCATGCGGTGCATGTCCTCCTTCTTCTTCACTGCATCGCCCTCGTTCTTTGCAGCGAGCAGGAGCTCGTCGGCGAGTTTCTCTGCCATCGGCTTGCCCTTCTTATTGCGTGCGCCGTTGATAATCCAGCGGAACGCGAGCGCGAGGCGGCGCTGCTGCGGGACTTCGCGCGGCACCTGGTAGTTGGCGCCACCGACGCGGCGGGAGCGGATCTCCATGAGCGGAGAGACGTTGCGGATTGCCGTCTCGAACACCTCGATCGGATCGGTCGATTCTTCCGTCTTGAGCTTTTCAAGCGCGTCGTACACGACTTTACGTGCCGTATCTTTCTTGCCATCGAGCATGACGGCGTTGATGAAGCGGGTGAGGGTCTCCGACTTGTACTTGAGGTCGGGCTTCCACGTGCGCGGTTTCTTAAGGGGTCTTCGCATAGTAAATACGTGTTTCTAAGGCTTAGCTCTTCGGCTTTTTCGCACCATAGCGCGAGCGACCACGGCGGCGCTTGTCGACACCCGAAGCGTCGAGCTTACCGCGCACGATCGTGTACTGCACGCCGATGTCCTTCACGCGACCACCGCGAAGCATCACGACCGAGTGCTCCTGGAGGTTGTGACCCTCACCCGGGATGTAGGCGGTCACTTCCATGCCGTTCGTGAGGCGCACACGGGCAATCTTACGGATAGCCGAGTTCGGCTTACGCGGAGTTTTCGTCGTCACCTTCGTGCAAACACCACGCTTGAAAGGCGACGCGTAGCCCGTCGGGCGGTTCTTAAGCGCGTTAAAACCACGCGAAAGAGCCACGACCTTGGTCTTGCGTGTCCTGTCTTTGCGTGCCTTCTTGGAAAGCTGGTTGATGGTGGACATGAATGTAAAACCCCCGCGTGGGGATTGGGCGCACTATACCGGATGCGCGCCAGAAATGCAATGCTTCGGGATGAAAGAGCGCGGCGGCCGGAGGCCGCCGCGCTCTTTCGCACGCTCCTACGCCGGCGAAAGCGGGCTCTTTACCGGCTGGTGGATGAAGCGCACCTCGATGGAAGCGCTATTCATGAGCTCCGCCCCACCCGTCTTTTCCGGCTCCAGACTCACGATTTCGTACCGATACGTACCCTCGCCGGTCACCGGAAAGCCGTTGAATTGCGCGCGGAAACGAGCGCGTTTGTGTTTCGCCTCCATCAGCACCTCCGCTTCATTCTCGTGAAGTACCTTCCCCTCCGGGTCGCGAAGCAGCACCTTGAACTTGAGCGCGAGCGGCAAGCCAGACTCTTCGCGCTCCCAGAGCGAAAGGAGGTGGTGGTTGACCGGGATCACCGCGTGTTCTGGAATAGCTCCGGCAACCTGGAGCGTCAGCTCTTCGAGGATATCGAAGAGCGAGAGCGTGTTGTTGTCTCGGTCGATCGCCGAGGAGAGCGCGACGAGCGTCCAGATGTTTTTCAATGTGGGTTCTTTTGCCATGAAGTGAATCGCTAATGGTAACCGAAGGATACTGAAAATTAGGTTATCCGCCTATAAGCAGGCGGAATATCCAGAGAACAAAGGCGTAAAACGGGCCGGAGAGCACCATCACGAAGATAAACAGCACCGCCAGGAGCCCGAGCGGCCCCCACGCGCGCACGCGCTGCTCGAAAGTGCGCAGCGAGGCGGCATAGCGGTACGGCAGCGCACCCGTGATCACGCCGTAACCATCGAAAGGCGGAATCGGGATCATGTTGAAAAGGCCGAGGAACAGATTCGCGAACACGATGAGCTCGGCGAAGGAAATGGCAGCCGTCGGAAGCGCGTAAGCGACCGCGACACGTGCAAAGATCGCGAATACCCCCGCGATGAGCAGGTTTGAGAGCGGGCCGGCAGCCGCGACCAAGAGCTCGCCCCAACGCTGGTTTTTCAGGTTGTACGGGTTGTAGGGGACCGGCTTGGCCCAGCCGAAGAGGATGCCTGCGTTCGTAAGGATGAGGAATATCGGTATAAGCACCGAGCCGATAGGGTCGATATGCGCGAGCGGATTAAGGGTGAGGCGGCCCGCAAGGCGCGGCGTAGGGTCGCCAAGCGCGTTTGCCGCATAGCCGTGCGCCACCTCGTGGATGATCACGGACAGGATGAGAATGAGAACGGCAAAGAAGGAGGCTTCGGCGGTGAGTTGCATAAAGTGGTGTCTGCATGGTACCATGCGGCGCACATATGGCACGAGTTTGCGACATCACCGGCAAGAGCTCCCAGGTAGGCGGGCGGTATTCAAACCGCACGCGTGCGACGCAGTTCAACCCGACGGGCAAGACACGCCGCCAGCCGAACCTTCAGAAGCGCCGCATCTTCGTTCCGGAGCTCGGCAAGACCGTCACGGTAAACGTCTCGGTCAAGGCGATGCGCCACGTCAAGAAGAACGGCGCGTTTGCGACGCTCAAAAAGGCTGGATTGGTCTAGCCAAACCAGAGAAAACCCGGCCGCGCTTTGCGCGGCCGGGTTTTCTCATTTCTCCTCCCGCCACACCGTCCGCCCGTCACTTATAAATGTCACCGTGCTTGTGGCAGTCGTGAGGATCTGGGCCCGCGCGGCGCGTAGCGCCGTGCGGGTGCTCGTCGCGGGGTATCCGTACGGATTCTCCCCCACCGAAATGACCGCGAAACGCGGATGCGCCGCCGCGAGCCACCCGCTTTCCACCGAATCTTCCGCCCCAAAGTGCCCGACCGCAAGCACATCGCTTTTGAGCGTCGTTGTAGCGTCGAGTTCCGTGAGCCAGCGTTGCACGCCGGCGGGCGCATCAGAAGGAAGCAGGAGCGATGTTTCACCGTAGACCAGCTTCAACACAAGCGAACCTGTCGCCGCATCCGCCCCTGAAACATCGCGATCGGGCGCAAGCGCCTCGATATACGCGCCATCGCCAAGCTCGATACGCGTTCCACGCACAAGCTCGCTTTGCACAAGACCCGGCGTGTTCCCCGCAGCAGCTGCAACCATGCGTGATGCGGGCGTGCTGTTGGGCACACCTGCGCGCAAAAGCCCGCCGACGCGATACCGCGCAAAAACCTCTGGCAAACCACCAGCATTGCTTGCTTGCGGATTGGTTTCTATCACCATCGTGAGCGTGCGCCGAAGCGGCCCGAGCTCCGCCGCAAGCGCGCGCAACACGCTCGCATCCGGCCCGCCGTCGATAAGCACGGTCGCTCCGCTTGGCGCCTGCACGAAAATCGCACGCCCCTCCCCGACACTGAGAAACGAGACGCGCAGCACGCTCGCGCCACCAGGAAACAGCGCGCGCCACACGAAAAACCCCGCCACAAACAGCGCCGCGATGCCGAGATACGCAAACTTCCGTCTCCGATTTATTTGCATAATGCTTATTTCCATTGTACTATGCCGCTCTGTTCTTTTTGCCCTTACAAACAGAGCCCGTGGAGGCCACTATGGAAAAGACTTGCGAGGAGAGACTCGCGGAATTCCTCAAGGAGGAATGTCCCTTTTCTGAAAAGCATCTTGAAGCATTGAGCAGCCTGCCCTGCGAGGAGAAGCTGGCGTGTCTCGAAGCAATACGTGACAACGAGGTTAAAATGGCGGTCGCCAAGGGGAAAGACCCGACCACTCCAACGCAATGAGCACCATGCAAAAACATGGTGCTCGCTTCTTTTATGCCTCGCTGGTCAGTTTACGCCGCGCTGCTCTTCGTTATATTTCTGTACTCCCTGGCGCGCGTCCATCATAGTTTCCGCACTCCCGATCACTTCGCCCGTGCTTCCGTTCACGATCGGCATTTTGGTCTCTGCCACATCTTCGCGCGCCTCAATCATCGCTTGAAGCGGCAAGGCGCTGAAATCGATTGGCTCCCCACGCTCCTCTGCGCGCTCAACAAATATCTCTGCTGCCGCGCGGATTCCTTCGGGAGAAAGCTGCTTTCCGTTCTTCCTAGTGTACTGGTCAAGTATCTGGAAAACCTTTGCAACCTGCTCGTCTCTACTCATTTCTTTTGGAGCCGCATTTGGGCGACTTCCGAAGCCTGGAAATTTTTCATGCATCATACGCCCTCAGCATACACCTCACCCACATCTGTGCAATTTCACCAAACACACACTCCGAGCGGGTATACTGCAGGTATATGGAATACACCGCACGCACATTCAACTTCGCGACGCTCGCCGACCTTTCGAAAAAGCAGCTCGACGTGCACCTCGAGCTCTACGCCGGATACGTGAAGCATACGAACCTGGTCCGCGAAAAGATTGCCGGACTTGCCGACGACCCCGAAGCAAACGCGCTCGCGCTCGCCGAGCTGCGCCGACACTTCGCCTTCGAGTTCGACGGCATGCGCATGCATGAATACTATTTCGAGCAGTTTGAAGGTAGCGCCACCCCGCAGAGCGAGATGAGCGCGCTCGCCGAGGCTGCGGAAGAAAAGTACGGGAGTTACGAAGGCCTCGAGACGCACGTGCGCGAGGTTGCGAGCACGCGCGGCATCGGCTGGGCGGTCGTCTATTACGACCCTATCGGCAAGACGCTCCATACCGTCTTCACTACGAGCCACGAGCTCGGCCAACTCGCCGGCCTGCCCATCATCCTCGCACTCGATATGTGGGAACACGCCTATATGGTCGACTACGCCCCCTCTGAAAAATCTCACTACCTCGACGCATTCTTCAAAAATCTCAACTGGTCCGTTCCCGAAGGCCGCTTCCTCGCCGCGCAGCGAAACGCTTGACAAAGCTAGAATGGCATGCTAAGATAGTACCAGAAAGTGCGAGGGGCGCAAAAGAACCATACATTTCAACATAAAAAGGCAATCTTTAGAGGAGAGAGTCTTTCGGGCAGCGCGAGCGGAAAGCGAAACGCAGCGTTCCCAAGTTTCCAGACCAGAAAAGCGGGCTGGCTCTCCTCCAGAGAGCCAGCCCGCTTTTCGTTGAAAGAAGCCGGCCGGGCGAGTGCGAACAATACCGCATCGCCGCCGACTTCTCTCTGCGAACCATTCGGCAGAGCGCTGTTTGAAAACTCCATAGATAGATTAGGATTACGCAGAACAACGGTCGCGCAAGCGACGACTGCACTGTAATTCCTCTTCTCCAGCAGGCATGAGCACTGCGAGGCTGCCGATACGCGCACTCGCCGCCATCGTGCTGGAAAGAGGGATCGCATGTGCGATTCCTAAAACAAAAACTCAACAAAGAAAGGAGGCGGGACATGGTTCTATATCACGGGACCACGGCGTCCCCTTTTGAGAGATTCCAGACTCCGACAGGATTGGAGAGCTGGGACGTGACCCGAGGCGGGGTGATATACCTTACCTCCGACATTGCCGTCGCCCGCAAGTACGCGGGCAAGAGCGGCCATGTCGCGAAGGTTATCGCTCCGCATGCGCGCGACTATAAGTCGCAACTCGCATCGCAGGGGCGAGAGAAGAAAAAGAAGTACACTCGGAATGTGTACGTCGCTCTCGCGAGCGAGATACATATTCTCGAGTGGATTGAGGCGGTAGACCGGCAATGAGGCCGATGCTGCCACCAAAATTCAAGCGGCTGCTAAGAGGTACGCCGTCGAGTGCTCAAAGAGATAGAAACCTGACCCGATTGAGGGGATTGGAATTCGGCAGGGCCGGCAATGAGGCTGGTTCTGCAAACAAAATTCTTGCGGCAGCCGAAAGGTACCGCATCCCGCGATGTACGGGAAAGGAGAATGACATGGAGTACGATTTGACTCTTGCGGCTGCAGCCAAGTTCTTCCGGTTGGCAAAAGTCGCGGCTCATCGTGGAGGTTTCTATGTTTCCGCCGGCGGCGGAACCGCGAACGTTGTCGCGGGAGAAATAGCCCGCTGTACCAATTCAACTTACGGGCATGCTCATGCGGCACTTGATGCGGCTGGGCGTAACGCATTGGGAGATGACTGGTATTGCCAGCTGGCAGCAGCCCAGCCCTGGCCACAGTTCGACATGGAGGCGGCAGCGACCGCCCGATGGGACGCACGGACCATAGCTCGTGCAGCCTGCCGCAAGACGCGATCTCTCCTGAGACCATGTGGTGAAATAACGAACACCTGCTCCGGCGGGTGTTCGTGGGAAAACGAGTGCGAGGCGGTGGTGTGCTCCAATTGTGGAGAGCACCAATGTGTCTGCCCTCCCGGTTCGTCGTACGGCATTTGCGGTGCGGACGGGGCGTGCCTCGGCCGCATCGAAGGTGCCTGCGAGACATGCGGGCAATTCGGAAAATGATGGTCTTTCGGGCGAGTGCAGGATGGAAACCTGTGCTCGCCACAACAAAGCCTGACGCGTACGTGGTTTGTACTGCGTCGGGCTATCATTTGAGCACTGGAGGCGCGGAAGCGGTTCGAGTGCTCAAAGAGATACATGACCCGTTCGAGGGGATTACAAAGACTGAGCGTGGTGCTTGGTCGAAAAACTTTGTGCCCTTTGTGGGCGGGAGGATTGTGATGGAGTACTTTCAGATTGATCCGAGGCCTGTTGGTCGCGAGGCTGACGAAAAATTCTTTTCCGAGCACAGCGATGTACTCGGGATCGAAGTGACTATTCCTGAGTGGGCTGCTCGCTGCTCATTCGGGAATCTGGACCATCATGGTCCAGATTCAACGATGGAAACGCCGTCAGCCTGCGAGCAGGCTCTCGTGCGGCGGGAGAGATTGATGTCCCGCCCGTGCGGGTGCGCCTTCGGCGCCTATGGGTGCCCGGAGTGCGACGGAGCGGACAGTCGTCCGTCCGAGCCAGAAGCTTTGGTGACGGTTCGACCTGATGCTGACGCAATAACTGCCATGGCGGTTATTGCGTCTTCCATCGGGGAAGGCCGGTATATCGACGTCGACCTTGTACGCAAGATTGGCGAGTTCGACCGGCTCGGCCCTCGGGCCGAGCGGCGCGATGACCGCGTCGTCGCGATCGCTCGGGTCGCGGGCGATTTCAAACGCTCCCTCGCGGAGCGCGTGGAGTGGGTGCAAGGACTGCTCGCTGGCGACAGCGAGCAGGTCTCTGAAATCGCTAGCCTCGTCGAGGCTCGCGATCGCGAATATGCCGCGGCCGCGGCGGCGAGCGAAGTTTCACTCTCTGCTAGTGGCCGGATCGCGACGGTGGTTTCAACCCATCGCTTCGCGACCCAACTGGGGTATGAGCACGCAACTGTTGTGGTTGCTCAGAATCCAGAGATGCCGGTAGACCCCCGCGATCCGTCGCAGGGAACATACCGAAAGTTCACCGTCTGCCGGTACGATTCGCACACCCCGTGCGACCTGCCGGCGGCACTCGTCGAGCTCCAGTCCCTCGAAAAGGGCTGGGGTGGTCGGGGCGACATCTTCGGTTCGCCGCAGGGTGTCAGCAGCGCCTTGACCATCGAGCAGGTGGTCGAGGTAGTTGCGCGACATCTGAAATAACCTCAATTGGTTTCGTGCTCTTGACCGGCGCACAAGCGCAAACAGAGAGCTCCTGCGATTGGAGGTCAAATCGTGTAGTTGTCCTTTGGGGGGCGCAGCGTCGGTCGGTTTCGACAGCTCGCCCTATCTTTTGAGCACTTGAGGCGCCGAAGCGATTCGAGTGCTCAAAGAGATAGGAAAGCGCGCGGCGGCTTCGCTGCCGCGCGCCTATACGGAGAGAACGGAAAGATTGCGCACGTTTGCGAAATCTTTTTCGTTGCGGGTGAGAAGCGGTGAGCCGGTCGTGCGTGCGGTCGCGGCGATAAGCGCGTCGGGCATCTTGATCTTCGTTTCGCGCCGAATGCGTGCGGCAGTAGCTGCAACAACTCTGTCAACCGGAACAAAGACGAAGCCGGTCGAAAAGAATTGCTCAATGGCACGCGTTTCGCTTATGGTGAGTGCGGGAAACGACAGCGTCTCAGCATACGCCACTGCCGAGAGAAAGAGCGCGCCACCCGAACGAAAGTACTCATCAAGAAACGATACGACCACAGATTCTCCGGCGAGGTACGCGATGAGGATATTTGTATCAACGACCATCGCGGTTATGTCCACTCCTTACGGACGCGTGCGGCATGAGTGCGAAGGCTTTCACGTCGATTACGCAACAGACCGGCAGCGCGCGTCCACACGCGCGGAATGGTGTGGCGTGTGTTTTGGGTATGTTTTTGGACACGTGTATTCATGGAAATTAGTGTAGCGCATGTGTCTGGAGATGCAATGAACTGTATGAGGCCACCCACTTTTGCACTCCGCGGGTAATGTCTTCGGGTCTAACGATACCATGAATTGAAGCGGCGAGAGCTTGTTGCCAAACGCATAGTGCGCCCGCTCGCTGTTGTAC
>JAJYJQ010000035.1 GCA_021789225.1 bacterium
GCGCTTTGCGGTTTTCAGCTATTTCTTCGTCGTAGCCGTGCTCGTTGCAGTGCTCGTGGCGAGCGCGCCTTTCGGGAAAGCTGCCTCGAGATCTGCTAGGGAGGTGAATCCGTACGAATTCTTGCCTTGAATCACGAATGCCGGGAATTCGGGCTTTACCTTCTCCACGTCGATGAGCGTCTTCAACGCGCCGAGGTCGAGATTGTAGTCGAAAGAGTACACGCGCAGGTTCGGGTAGGTCTGGTGGAGGTAGGAAAGGGCGTAACCAGCGCGGTCACAGTCTGGGCAGTCGCCGGCGTTGGAGTAGAAGTAGAGCGCCACGACCGGCTTTACCTTGCACGTGGCCCCTATCTTTTGGGTAAGGATGTAGTCGCGGATCTCAAGGAGCGCATACGATTTCTTGAGCTCGAGCACTTGCGGGTCGGTGCTGCCGAGGCGGCTCTCGGTGAAGGAGAGCCGATCGCCAAGATCCGAAAGCTCCTGCGAGAGCGTCGTATTGGCGGAAATGTTTTTGCAAGGCGCGTTCTCGAGGAGGGCGAACTGCGTTTCCAGCGAGAGCGTGTCGGTCGAGAGGCGATTCTGCATGGTGTTTATCTCGGCGATGCGCTGGCGGTCGAGATAATTCACCGCATAGGCGACGGTGCCGACGATGAGGACGGTGACACCGAGAGCGATGAGCGAGTTTCGTGCGAAGAGTGACATGGTAGCAGATAAAGGAACGTATAAATCAACGCCACGCGCGGCGCGCGCCACGAGCGACATCGGTGATGGCGCGAATCAGCCAGAGCGGGGCGATGAAGCCGTACAGGAGCGAGTATGCGGCGGCGTTTATCGCGAGGGTCCCGGGGGTCTTCGAGATGCGCTTGCCGACGATGATGAACGTCACCATGGTCGAGAGCGTGACGCCGGCTAGGAAGAGCGTCATGGTCGTCGGGAAAAAGAACCAGTTGAAGGTGAGCGAGTGCGGCATGAGCGTGTACGAGAGCGGGATGCCCTGGGTGACCGAGATGGTGTGCGCGATGCGCTCGCTCAGCTTGTAGATGGACATGAGGAAAAGCGTCACGCCGCCCACCATCGAGAAGAGCGCGAACGGAAGGACCAGGAGGCCGAGCGCGCCATAGCGCGGATTGGCGACCATGTCGCGGTAGTCGTAGATGACGTTGCGGAGGAAGCCGCTCGTCCAGCGCGTGCGCTGCTTGAGAAGCTTCGGGAGGGTTGCAGGCGCCTTGGTGTAGACGCGGGCTCGGGGCGCGTTCTCGATGGCGTAGCCGGCGCGCTGGATGCGAAGCGCCATTTCCATGTCTTCCGTCTGATGCCCGGGCATGAAGCCGCCGAGCTCCTTGAAGACCTGCATGCGATAGAGCGAGAACGGTCCCGGCGTCACGTAGATGCCGTTCACGGACGAGAGGATGTGGCGCATGGTGATGCCGAAGATGTACTCAGCGTACTGCATGCGCTGCAGGAAAGTTTTGGGCTGGTGCACGGACATCGAAGCGGTCGCCGCCATGACGTTGGGTTTCTCGAAACAGGCGACGATCTCGCGGAGTGCATCCGGCTCCACGAAGGAGTCGGCGTCGAGACAGCCGATGAGCGCGGCATCCGGTGCGGCGGTGATGCCGGCATTCAAAGCCGTGTGCTTGCCGCCGTTTTTCTTGTTGATGAGGGTGACTTGCGGATTGCCGGCGAAGCGCGCCATCGCCTGGGCGGTGTTGTCGGTGGAGCCGTCGTTCACGAGGACGATGGAGAGCTTGTCTTTGGGGTAGTCGAGCGCGAGGAGGGACTCGGCAGTGG
Source organism: bacterium (assembly GCA_021789225.1). Classification (GTDB taxonomy): domain Bacteria; phylum Patescibacteriota; class Minisyncoccia; order Phycocordibacterales; family Phycocordibacteraceae; genus C7867-001. Next base: position 1,792 of record JAJYJQ010000035.1, read on the forward strand.
CGGCGACGGTGCTCTCTTCATTCCAGCAGGGGACGATGATGGCGACGCTCGGGGTCTCGGTGGCGGCAGGGCGCTCGCGGCGCTCACGAGCAGGTCGGGAGAGCAGGGTCACCAAAAGGAACGATTCGAAATAAATCGCCGCGAAGAGAAAAGGATATACGATGAGGTTTGAGTCCCAAGCCATAAGGCTAAACTATAGCATAGATGGGTGCTTTTTCCATGGATGTGCGTCCGAGGGTGCACCGCGCCGGGCAGGCGATTTTGCGGGTACGCGTCGCCTCGTCCGGCGCCTCGGCGCGCTCACTCTCGGCGCACATTTCGGCGAGCCCAGAACGCCGAAATGGCCATGCTGCGCCGCCTGCGAGAGCCCCGAAAATCGCCTGCCCCGCGCGGCTTGCTTTGGGGAAAACGATGCGCGCGGTATAGTGAATTGCATGCAAGAAGGGCGTCTGCATCCGCTCACGGTGACTATCCGCGATATCGCGGCTATTTTCGGTCGTATGGGTTTCGGGGTTGCGTACGGGCCAGAGCTCGAGGACGAGTGGCACAATTTCGACGCGCTCAATGTGCCCGCCGACCACCCCTCGCGCGACATGCAGGATACGTTTTGGACGCGTGAGGCGCCGCAGCGCGTTTTGCGTACACATACCTCGCCAGTGCAGATCCGCTATGTGGAGGAGCAGCTGAAGAAAGGTATCGAGCCGCCGTACCGCATCGTCGTGCCGGGGAAAGTATTTCGCAATGAAGCGACCGATATGACGCACGAGGCGCAGTTCTACCAGAATGAGGGGCTCGCGATCGGCACAGACATTACGATGGCGCACCTGAAAGGCACGCTCGACCAGTTTTTCCGCGAGTATCTCGGGCCGGAGGCAAAGGTGCGTTTCCGCCCGAGCTACTTCCCGTTTACGGAGCCGTCGGTCGAGATCGACGTGTGGTTTGCGGCGGGCGACGGCGGCAAAGGGAAGTGGCTCGAAGTGATGGGTGGCGGCATGGTGCACCCGACCGTCCTCACAAACATGGGGCTCGATCCGAAAAAGTATCAGGGGTTTGCCTTTGGCGGCGGCATCGAGCGACTCGTGATGGTGAAGTACGGCGTCCCTGATATTCGCCTCTTCCACTCGGGCGACATCCGTTTCGTGTATGGTTTTGATGAAAAGAAGGTATGAAAGTCTCACTGACATGGCTGCAGACCTATTTTGAGGAGCCGCTGCCGAGCGCGGAGGCGGTGGACGAAGCGTTCACCTTTCATGCATTCGAGATCGAGGAGCGCGAAGGTGATCTGATGGATGTGAAGGTCTTGCCGGACCGTGCGGGCTACGCGCTCTCGCATCGCGGCATTGCGAAAGAGCTCTCCGCCATACTCGACCTCCCGGTGAAGCATGACCCGCTTCGCGAGGCGCTGCCAGCGTGGCCGGCGACCAGCGAGCTGAAAGTAGAGATAGAGGATCCGAAAAAGTGCTCGCGCTACATCGGCGCGGTGGTAAAGGGGGTAAAAGTTGGTCCGTCGCCTGCGTGGCTCCAGGAGGCGCTTGCGTCGGTGGGGCAGCGTTCGATAAACAACGTGGTAGATGCGACCAATTACGTGATGCTCAACATCGGCCAGCCGCTGCATGCTTTTGATGCGGGGAAGCTCGATCAGTGTGTCCCTGACCGCCCGTACGCGATTACGGTGCGGGGAGCGCACGAAGGAGAGAAGATAACCACACTCTCTGGCGAGGAATATGTCCTGCCGGAAGGCATGATGATCATTGTCGATGAGCATGGTGATCAGCCGCTCGCTGTTGCGGGGGTAAAGGGTGGTGTGGCGGCACAGGTCGATGAAAAGACGACCGACCTGGTGGTCGAGGCAGCGAGTTTTGATGGTCCGACCGTCCGCAGAGCTGCGCAGCGCCTGAAGCTTTTCACCGACGCGAGTCTGCGTTTCCAGAACAAGCCGTCGCCCGAACTCGCAGCCTACGGCATGCGCGACGTGCTCGCACTCATCACCGAGATAGCGGGCGGGGAAGTCGTGGATGTGATGGATGTGTATCCCGCGCCGGCGAAGCCCTCAAGGGTGAGTGTCTCGCTCGAAAAGATCAATAGCGTGCTCGGCACCTCGTTTACAGAAGAGCAGGTCACCGATGTATTTCGTCGGCTCGGCTTGCCCGCGACGCACGCGGATGGCGTGTTCACTGTCGCGCCGCCATTCGAGCGCACGGACATCGTCATCCCCGAAGACCTTGTCGAAGAAGTCGGCCGCATCATTGGCTATGACGCTATCGAGCCGATGCTTTTGCCGGAGGTTGCAGCTGCGCCAGACCAGGCGCGCTTCCGTGGCATCGAGAAGGTGAAAGATTTTCTCGTGGCGCGCGGCTTTACGGAGATCAGCACGCAGGCATTTGCAAAGAAGGGTGACATTTCGCTTGCCAATCCGCTCGACAAGGGGAAGCCTGCGCTGCGCACCACGCTTGCGAAAAACATGGAGGAAGCGCTCACACAGGCAAGGCACTATGCGCCGCGTGTGCTTCCTCCGAATGCAAAACCAAAGCTGTTTGAAATAGGCACGGTGTTTACGAAAGAGGGTGAAAAGCTGGTGGTCGAGACGTCTGAACCGGTCGCTGATCTGCCGACAATTGCAGAGGACGCTGTCTACGTCCCGAAGCGCTACGCGCTCAGTGCGTACAAGCCTTTCTCAGCGTATCCCTTCATGTTGCGCGACATCGCCTTCTGGGCTCCCGCCGATACCGATGTGGGACGTGCAACGTCCCACATACGTGAGCACACGGGCGACCTGCTTGTGCGCACCGACCAGTTTGACCGCTTCGAGAAAGAGGGTCGCATCTCGTATGCCGTCTTCTGCTTGAAAAAATCTCCAGAGCGTACGCTGACCGACGAAGAGGTGAATGGCTATATGGAAAAGATTTCCGCGGCGCTTCGCGCCGCGGGCTATGAAGTCCGCTAGTATGGCGAAGCACGTGTATTTTGTTCGTCACGGGGAGAGCGAGGAGAATGTGAGCCGGGTCGTGCTCGGGCCGGACGCAGCACTTACGGAGCAAGGGGTCGTGCAAGCCGCACGCGTAGCGGAGCGAGTGGAGGGACTCATGGTAGATGCGCTCATTGCCAGCTCGTTTGTGCGTGCGCAAGAGACGGCCGCTGCGATCGCGGCGCGTACAGGGCTCGCGGTGGAAACAACAGATTTGTTTGCCGAGCGGCGATACCCCTCCATGCTCACCGGAAAACATGAGGACGACCCCATGAACAGGGAAGCGTTAGCGGCAATGTATACCGGCCCGGATGTGCACGAGCGGTACGCCGACGAAGAGACTTTTGCCGAGTTCATGAACCGTGCTCGAGAGGCGTTGCGATTCTTGGAGCAGCATCCTGCGGAGCGCCTGTGCGTCGTTACGCATGCAATCTTCACCCGCGCTCTCGCCAATGTTGTCGCCTTCGACGGAGCGCTCTCCAAGGACTTGTTTTTGTACACGCGTCGGCATATGCCTGTGACCAACACGGGCATTACGTACATGCAGCACGACCAGAACGCTCACGGCTGGCAGCTCATCACCTGGAACGACCAGGCGCACCTCGGATAGCGTTTCCGTGGGTTTTTCGAGTGTATTCGTGGTATACTAAGCACAACGGAAAGGCATAAATTATGGCGAAAAACGACGAAAAACCAGCAAAGAAGAGCGCTGCGAAAGCGTACGACGCCTCGTCCATCCAGGTGCTCGAGGGTCTTGAGCCGGTGCGCAAGCGCCCGGGTATGTACATCGGTACGACTGGTCCGGACGGCCTCCACCACCTCATCTGGGAGATCTTCGACAACTCGCGTGACGAAGCCATGGGCGGGTACGCAGACGACATCGAGGTTGCGCTCTTGCCGGGCGGCTATGTGCGCGTCGCCGACAACGGCCGCGGTATCCCGGTAGAAATCCACCCGAAGACGAAGCTCTCCGCGCTCGAGATGGTCATGACTACGCTCCACGCGGGCGGCAAGTTCGACAACGAATCATACAAATTCTCTGGCGGCCTCCATGGTGTCGGCGCCTCGGTAGTGAACGCACTCTCGACGAACGCGCAGGTCATCGTGCATAAGGACGGCGGCATCCACATGCAGGAGTACAAGATCGGCAAGCCGCTCGCGAAGGTGAAGCAGATCGGGAAGACCAAGCAGCACGGCACCATCACATACTTCCGCCCGGACGAGACCATTTTCACCGGCGGCATCGAATGGGATTGGAACAAGATCGTGAACCATCTGCGTCAGCAGGCCTACCTTGTGAAAGGGGTGCGCATCACTGTCATCGACGCGCGCGAGGCGACCGAGGCTTCTTTTGATGACAGTGCGTTCTACCTGCGCGAACTCGGCCTCGAGGTTCCTTCGATGACCTTCTACTTTGAAGGCGGCCTGAAATCGCTCGTGGCCTTCTACAACAAGCACCAGACGATTGTGCATAAGAACGTCTTCTACGTCGAGAAGGAGCAGGACAACGTGATCGTGGAGGTGTCGTTCCAGTATGTGGACGACATCACGCCGCGCATCATCGCGTTCGCAAACAATATCTACAACCCGGAAGGCGGTACGCACGTGACCGGCTTCAAGACGGCGCTCACGCGCTCGCTCAACTCCTACGGTCGCGCCGCAAACATCCTCAAGGAGAAGGACGAAAACTTCACGGGCGACGATGTGCTCGAGGGTATTACGGCCGTGGTCTCGGTGAAGCTTCCGGAGATCCAGTTCGAAGGGCAGACCAAGGCAAAGCTCGGCTCCGTGGAGGCACAGAGCGCGACGGCGTCTGTCTTCGGCAGCGCACTCTCGGAATTTTTGGAGGAAAACCCAGACGACGCGAAGGCGATCATCAACAAAGTGCTGCTTGCGCTCAAGGCACGAAAGGCGGCGAAGGCGGCGAAAGACTCGGTGCTTCGCAAGGGTGCGCTCGATGGTCTTACGCTCCCGGGCAAGCTCGCCGACTGCCAGGTGAAGGCGCCGGAGGAGGCAGAGCTCTTCATTGTGGAGGGAGACTCGGCAGGTGGCTCCTCCAAGCAAGGGCGCGATCGCCGTACCCAGGCGATTCTTCCGCTTCGAGGCAAGATCTTGAACGTGGAGCGCGCACGCATCGACCGCATGCTCGCCTCGGCCGAGATTAAGGCGCTCGTCGTGGCGCTCGGGACGGCGATCGGCGATGTCTTCGACCTCTCGAAGCTCCGCTACCACAAGGTCATCATCGCGACCGATGCCGACGTGGACGGCGCGCACATTCGCACGCTTCTGCTCACGCTTTTCTATAGGCATTTCCGTCCGGTCATCGAAGGCGGCTACATCTACATCGCGCAGCCGCCGCTCTATAAGATCGCGCGCGGGAAGGATGTCCGCTACGCATACTCTGACGCGGAGAAGGAGGCAGTTTTGAAAGACATGGGTGTTGCTCCGGCGGAAGTGTCTGAGGTTAGCGAGGGCGAAGAAGCGGCGCCTGAGGAGGTAGCTGAAGAGGTGAAAGGGAAGAAGCCGGCGAAGGCGAACATCCAGCGCTATAAGGGTCTCGGTGAAATGAACCCATCGGAGCTTTGGGAGACGACCATGGACCCGGCACAGCGCGTGCTGAAGCGCGTGGCGGTCGAAGACGCACAGGAGGCCGACCGCATTTTCGACATCCTCATGGGCACCGACGTAGTCTCGCGCAAGAGCTTCATCCAGAGCAACGCGAAGTTGGCGAACCTGGACGTGTAAGCG
>JAJYJQ010000036.1 GCA_021789225.1 bacterium
CCGATCTTCGCGAGCGCTAATTCTTGAATTTCCGGATGCGTAGGAAGCTTGTCTAGAACTTGCGCACCTTGTCTGGCAGCTTCAGCTATTCGAGCTTCTTTCTGTCCATTGTGCCACTGCACCGCTTTCTTGCGCGCTTGTACAAGTCCGTGATCAGCCTTGCGTTTGAGGACAACCTTCTGGGCCTCGGTAAGTGGCACTGATTTCAGCCATCCGCTGAGTGTCGAGCGGGGAACCGAAAGACGCATCTCGATAGCACGTACAGAATATCCGCGTTTACGCAATCGAACCGCTTCAGGCTTCAGACTCGCATACATTGACTGCATATGTACCATTATATACTCAGTGGTACGAGTATATCCCTACTTATGCACAGTCGGGAATCAAGACCTAACGGTAAAGTAAGGTCAGTGTGCTGATAACCGCAAGCGCTATCGCGCCAAAGGTTCCTAATGTTTTCAGAAAGTACGCGGTGGCTTGCTCCTTTTTACCTTCTACTATAAGAACCACCGGACGGTAGAAAAAGAGGAATCCCATCACTGCCGCCGAAAACACCAGAAGCGAGAGTGCAATAATAGAGGTTATTGGTGTGTCCGGCGTATTGGGGGGAGGGCTCAGAAAGTGAATCGATAACACGACTCCCCAAACGTAGGCTGCCGCAATCGCGGCGTTAAGAAAAGGATTCAGGCGCATATACCCCGTATAACGTCGCTCATGGCAGGTTGGTTACCGGAAACTACGACAGACTCGCGAATGCAAGCATAGAAAACGTGAGAATAATTAGTGCAGACCCAACATTTATGATTTTGTATGTCCTTGGTCCGACCTTATGTCTGACAATACTCACTCCGCTACTTAAAATGATCCACCATAAAACAGATCCACCAAATACCCCAGCTACCATATGCGTAGCAGAAGAAAAACCGTAATCGGTACTACCCAAGCCGAGGCCTGCGAAAATTGCAACGAAAGACAAGATTGTCACAGGATTTGTGAGCGTCAAAAAGACAGTTGATGCATAATCCGCAACAAGATCATTGTGTGCCGCTTTTGCGTCCTCTCCAGACTTGGAGATCAACATCCTTATAGCCAAATAAAACAAAAATATTCCACCAACGATTTTCAATGGGTATGATTGACTAACAAGAAAGCCTGAGAGGGCTGTTAAACCAAATGCTGCAATACCGCCGTAAAATGCATCAGCGGTAGCTGCACCCAAACCGGTGAGCAGCCCTGACAGACGTCCATAAGCTAGTGTTCTTTGGATACACAAAATGCCTATTGGTCCCACTGGCGCCGCAATGGCGAAACCGATAGCTAGTCCTTTTACGAATGCTGCGCCGTCCATGGAATTATTATATATGGTTTCAACGACTAATTTGGTACCGTTGTGGCACGGCGTAAGCACAAAATTCTTGTGACCCCACGGGGAAGTTCCGCGTTTCTAAAACTCGCTACGCTCATAAGAAGCCGCTGTCACGGATCGTCCGGGAATCGCGGACTTTTGTTTCGCCTCCGGCTCACAAAAGCTCTCGCGTTCCTGGACGGCGCCTCGCATGTTTTTCTCCTGAAAAGTCGAGAAACATATGCTGCGGCGGTTCGATTCCCCGACGCATGCCGAGCAGTCGGCATGCTTGGGGTCATAAATGCAAAAACCGCCTGACGGCGGCTTGCACTGGTGACCCCACGGGGAATCGAACCCCGATTTACGCCGTGAAAGGGCGCTGTCCTAGCCGTTAGACGATAGGGCCTTGCTTGTGACACTACTATGCCATTTTTGTGCGCAAATTGCCACTCGACCCGGTGGAACTTTTGGTATCAGTAAAATGTGATAGGATAATCGCCAAGGAGAGGTGGCTGAGTGGTCGAAGGCACCGCACTCGAAATGCGGCGTCCGGGTAACTGGACCGTGGGTTCGAATCCCACCCTCTCCGCAACTGTTAAAGCCGGGGCATTAGCTCCGGCTTTGCTGCATATGTCTCATTAAATATTCAGGGGAGGGATGATTGAATGGGTATTATTCACTAACTAATAACAAGAATATGAAAATTGCTATTAGTACGGTATTAGGTGCGCTTTTACTCCTCGTGAGTGCCTCGACCGCTCTTGCTGCAGCAAACCCAAGCGGTACTGGCCAACCGAACCAGTCATGCCAAGCTGAACCCTCTGGACCTCCGGGTATCCTGAGTACCACGAATGGATTCGCCACGCGCGCTGTAAATGTGTACGCTGGCTCTCCAGGAACGCCCTCTCTCGCGAATGGAAATAGTCACGCGGTGTCGCAGTATGACGTCGCTTGCTTCCAAGTATCGAGCCGCTAATCCTCGCTGACACAAAAGACCGCGACCTATTGCGGTCTTTTGTATTTCTGTGATGTTCCCGGAGCATTGCTATAATAACTGAAAGCATGCGCGTTAATTTTTTCGAGGAGTTTCCGATGGAAGAGAACATGGCGAAGCTGGATTTGGTGGCTTGGCCGGCGACAGTCTTCGTCGCTGCACCCTCGCGTCGAGAGTTTCTGGGCATCCGAGAGAAATATGCGCAAAAATATCCGCACATTACCTTTGGCTGGTGGCCGACGATTCCGGGTTCCTATTGGGTGTCGGCATTTGCGGATCCCTCTGACCTTGAGCGGCTCTTTTCAGAAATGATTTCGGGAGAAAACCAAACCGAGCTGCCGGTGCTGGTCGACCTTGAGTTTCCGATCCGGCGCAGTCTTATTTTGAAAAACCTGCATAACGCACGCGCAAACAAAAGGAAGATCGCGGAGTTTCTCGCCAATGCTCCGCGTCATAATGTAAAAGTCTATACTGCGGAATACCGCGCGACAGGGAGCGTGGTCTATGCGCTATGGCGGCTTCTCGGCCTTTCGCCTTCTTTCGCGCTCCCGCATACGAAGATTTCGATGTGCTATTCGAGCATGGTTCCGAAGCGGTTCGGGCAGTGGGAACGAGTGAAAAAGTTTGAAGGGCGGTTTGCGCTGTTGCATAAGGGGCGAATCTGCTTCGAGCTGGGGACTATCGCGACCGGTGTTTGGGGAAACGAGCCGATTCTTCCGCCGCAGGCGCTTGCGCAGGACCTTCAGTGGGCGAAAGAGAGTGGCGTCGAGGAGGTCTTCATCTTCCGATTGGGCGGATTGGATGATTCGTACATGCGGGTAATTCGGGGATTTGTGGGTAGAAATTCGATTTGACAAAGACAAGGAAGCTGTTAATATACGCACAGGTAAACGGGTTTGTTCGACAAATCTTAGAAAAAGGAGAGGGTATGGCGGACGACCAGGTTGAGGAACCTCCTGTGGAGGATCCCGGAGAAGCCGAAGCCATGGATAGAATCTCAGCCTCCGACTGGCTGCTATAAGTTCAAAGGAGGTCATTACACGTCCACGGGTTGCGCAAGCGACACGTGGGCCTTCTTTTTTCACCATGCTATCGTTTTGGCATGCGCTGGATGCGTCCATTCTTTTATAAGCTCGGGGAGAACGTCGTCGCGATCTTTCGCGGAAGAAATCTTTTGTTGATCGCCCTATCAGTGCTGCTCACGTACGTGCTTGTCGCCTCCGGTTTCGACTGGTGGTACTTCAGCGTAACGCGTATCGAGATGCTCTATAGGCTGTTGTTCCCGGCGGCACTCATCGGCTTTTTCGTGCCCGTGTTCGCTCCATTTGTGCTTGTTGCTCTTGGTGGGCGCCGGAACAATCAGTCACTTGCAAACACTGGCTATGCGCTCGGCCAGGCAGGTGCGCTTGCATGGACTATCTCGACCGTTTTGAAAGCGTTCACGGGGCGAGTGCCTCCGGCAATCTCTGCGGCTGGCCCGCTCACCGACATCACCCATCAGTTTCGTTTCGGTCTCTTGAAGGGTGGCGTGTTCTGGGGGTGGCCGTCGTCGCACACAGTGGTCGCGTTTGCGGTCGCAACTGTGCTTATTGTCCTGTATCGTGAGCGCCTCGGTGTGTGCGCGATGGCGCTCTTCTATGCGTTCTACGTGGGCATCGGCGTGTCCGCGACGATCCACTGGTTTTCAGAGTTTGCGGCAGGAGCGATCATTGGCGCAGTGGTGGGGAGTGTCGTGGGTGCGGCGTTTCTCAAACGACGTGCAACACTCGCGTGCGCCAGCCGGTAGGACACTAAGTGTCCTACCGGGAGCGGCGAGTTGCGACCCAGTGGTAGAGGTCCTCGATTGCTTTTACTGCATCGCCAGCAGCGATGTTGTTCTGATGGTAGAGCTCATCGGTGCAGTCGCCGGCCGCCCACACGCCCTCGACTGACGCGCGCTGCGTGCGCGGGTCCACCTTGACGTGGCCTGTCGTATCGAGCGCGAGCAGGTCTTTCGCGAAGTCCGAGTTGGGGAGGACGCCGATTTCGACAAACACGCCTGTGACGGGAAGCTCAGTTGTTTCGCCGGTCTCTTTATTTTTGACAACGAGACCTGAGACGAACTGGTCGCCGCGCACCTCGACTGGCTCAGTGTTCTTGAGTGCGCGCATGTTGGGGTGCTTGAGAAGTTGCGAGACGGTGACTGGGTCGGCTCTGAACTCACTGCTGCGGTGGACGAGCGTGACGGATTTTGCGTAGGCGAGGAGCTGGGCAGCGGTCTCGAAGCCGGCATTGCCACCGCCGATGACGGCGACATCTGCGCCAGCGTAGAGTGGGCCGTCGCAGGAGGCACAGTACGTGACGCCTTTATGCTCGAAATGCGCTGCACCCGGGATGTCGAGCTTGCGGCGCGAGGCGCCCGAGGCAACGAGGACGGCGCGTGCGGTGAACGCAGCGCCGGAAGTGTTCGTGACGCGGAAATGCTCGCCCTCGCGCACAAGGGAAGTGACGCGCTCGCCCTCGCGCACGTCTACGATGTCGCGCTTATAGGCCTCGAGATGCGCGCGCATCGCTTTGGCGAGGTCGGCCCCAGAAATCTTGATGATGCCGATCCAGTTTTCGATGCCTTCAGAGACGATGCTCTGGCCGGAAAGCTCCTGAGCAAGTAAAACGGTCGAGAGCTGCTTGCGAGCAGCATAGACGCCGCCGGCGATGCCGGCGGGCCCACCGCCGATGATAATAAGGTCGTGAAGCTTTGTGTCAGTCATGTCTCCATGATACGGGTTCGTGCGCGAGAGGCAAGGAAAAGCGCGGCCGGCCAAAGGCCCGCCGCGCTTTCACTGATTCTTTCCTTTGCGTACCGCTGCTATTTGCAACAGCGCACGTAGCAACCGTGCGCACCCGCTCCTCTACAATACCAACCATTTCCGCTCGGATATGTCGCATCTACTTGATTGTTGGTTCCATTGATACCGCCACCCGTCATGGTGTAGCCAGAGGGACAATTCACTTGCCCTTCACTTCCTATAGCATTTGTTACACAACTCACACCATTGCTCTGACTCAACCATGTTCCGGTCGAGTAAAGGTAGACGTCGTTGGTGTAGGTGTTGCCGGTCTGAATCGACGTGCCGCTGTCGGTCACATACCACCGCCAATTACTATCACTGCTGTTGTAGAAGCCCGAGTAGCTCGGGTGCATCATGAGGGTGCCAGCGGAAGAGCCGCTGACGTTCTGGAAGTTGATGCCAGACCAGGAGTTTTTACTGCCCTTGAGCGTGACGGCACCAAAGGTGCTGAGAGAACCGCTTCCTCCTAGCTCACCGACCGTTAGCATACCCGACTTGGTCTCGGCATTCGGGCTTGTGGTGAGCGGTGCATAGGCGTTGCCCGCAGGTGGCGCGGAGGAGGGCTCGGTGAAGGCAGCGAGGCTCTGGAGAGAAACGGAGAGCGCGACGACTGCGACGAGGAGAGCGAGCTGGAAGAGGGTGCGGCGGGACATGGGTGAATGGCTAGAGCTAATACTTCAATTCTAGCGCATAGCTAGCGCCGATAGCGGCTCGTCTGTGGATAGCGAAAGAAAAACCGCGGCCGGCGGAGCCGGCCGCGGTTTTTCTGCGCTCGTGCGGCTATTTCTTATGCCGGCGGAGGAACTGCGGAATCGCGCCCCAGGCGTCCTCGTCTTCGGCCTGTTTCGGCGGGGTGACGGTTTTCATGCCGGCGGTCGGGAGCGGCTTGAGCGGCTCCTCGCGCTTCATGGGCTGCGCGGTGACGATTGGCTCCTCCTTTTCTTTCCTGATGGGCTCTTCGACGGGTGCGGGCATCTCGACTGTCTCGCGCTTGAGCACTTCATGATAAATCTTGCCACGCGTCTCCTGCTGGCGCTCGTCTGGGAGGGAGAAAAGGGAGCGCTCCGGTGCGGCCATCTCGTGGTGCTCTACCACGCCCTCGGGGAAACCGGTCGCGATGACGATGATGCGGATCTGGCCCTTCTTGAGCTTCTCGTCGCGCATCATACCGAAGATGACGCGAGCGTCCTTGTCCACGGACTCGTTGATGACCTTCGCGGCCTCCTGTACCTCGAGAATGCCGAGGTCGTCGGCTCCGGCAACCACGAAGAGCACGCCCTTCGCGCCGTTGATGGATACGGAAAGGAGCGGGGAATTGATGGCGCGGCTTGCCGCTTCGCGGGCGCGGTTGTCGCCCTCGGCGGTACCGATGCCCATGAGCGCAGGACCGGCTGCCTCCATGATGGTCTTGATGTCGTTGAAGTCGGTGTTAATCTCGCCTGGCGTGGTGATGATGTCGGAGACGCCCTCGACAGCCTGGCGCAAGATCTCATCGCACAGCGCGAATGCATTCTTCGCAGTAGTGTTCTGCTCGACGATGGAGAGGAGCTTGTCGTTGGGGATGACAATGAATGCGTCGACTTCTTTCTTGAGCTCGGCGAGACCTTGCTCGGCGAGAAGCGAACGCTGGACGCCCTCGAAGGCGAACGGCTTGGTGACTACCGCGATAGTGAGTGCACCGAGCTCCTTGGCAATCTTCGCGACGGTCGCAGATGCACCGGTGCCGGTGCCGCCACCCAAGCCGCAGGTGATGAAGACCATGTCCGAGCCTTGGAGTGCTTCCTGGATTTCCTGGCGCGTCTCTTCAGCGGCGCGGCGACCGAGCTCCGGATTCATGCCGGTGCCGAGGCCGCGTGTGAGATTCTTGCCGATGTGGATCTTGCGCTTGGCGAGGGAGAGGTGGAGGGCCTGCGCGTCCGTGTTGACCGCGATGAACTCGACGCCCTTCACCTTTGAATTGACCATGTGGTTGATGGCGTTTCCGCCGGAGCCGCCGACACCGATGACTCGGATGCGGGCGAAGGTTTCGATTTCGGATTCTACGCGTTTAGACATGAGCAGTTGCGGTTATTTCCACTATCATACCAGAGCCGCGCGGTATGCAAATATTGACAAGTTGATAAATAGTACGGGCGTGCGGCCGGGTTCGCCGGCCGCGCGCCCGTACGCTACGGCAGAAATTGGTGCAAAAGCTTGCGGAGGGAGGTTTGTGCGCGCGAGGCGAAACCGGTGCGTCGCGGCGTTTCGGTGTCGCCGGTAAGTCCCCAGAGC
>JAJYJQ010000037.1 GCA_021789225.1 bacterium
AATGAGTATCCCTTTCCGTACAGTATCTGTATCTCATCGCGCTCCGCACGGCTGATCGGTTTCCATTTTTCTTTTTTTCATGCACGCACAATAGGTGCGAGCGTTCAAATCTCAAAGACTAGTTGCCTGTTCCCAAACCAACCAACACTAAGGAGGTATCTGGTGGAAATCGCACTGTACACCGACCATAACGAGCTGCCGTTCGGGCAATCCCCAACTCAACCGAACGAAATGTTCGATCCGAAGCGTCATAGAAATCGGGAATTGACCTTTGTCTGCAGCGAAGCCACGGTCGAGGAAAGCTGGATCTGGCCCGTCCTGATGGGTCTGCACGCAATTACCCTGCCCGTTATGGCGCACGTCTCGGCGTTCCGCCCGCTCCTGGGAGACAATAAGTGGGCCTACTCAAAACGAGTGTGGGTGCAGATTACGACCCTGCCAATTGAAGTTCATGATGACTTTCCGCTCATCATAAAGGATGGCACCGTCACAGTTGCACATCTCTGGGGTGGAAACAACAACACCGCCGATCCGTACGATTTTCTGGAGGGGAAGGTAATCGAGGGCAGCTCAGAGCCTGCTTTCTGGCAAAATTTCTTCACTGAAAAACTGTACGAGGAAAAAATGGAGGCCGAATTGGCGGCCAGAAAAGCAGCTGCCGTGGCGAGAAGGTATGCTGCTATACCGATCTAAGTACAGTGCAAGAAAGTGTGCGAGCGTCGACTTTTGTCGGCGCTCTTTTCTATTTCGTATTCGCAAACTGCGTCGCGGCTTCGATGCCGTCGACAGCAAAGATGCACGCGGCTTCGGCAGCGTCTTTGAGCATCTTCTTGAGCACCGGCTCCTCCTTGGGCGAGAACTTGCCGATGACATGCTTCACGACCTTCTCCTCTCCCGTCGGCTTCTTTACCTTCCCTTTCGGCGTCGCGGGCGAAATGCCGATCTTTATCTGCGCGAAATCCTTCGTCTTGATGGCGCGCATGATGCTCTCCACGCCCTTGTGCCCGCCCGATCCACGCCCGAAGGTCATCTTGATGGTGCCGAGCGGCAGGTCGAGGTCGTCGCGCAGAACCACGAGCTTTTCAGCGGCTTTTTTCGACTTCACCAACGCCATCACCGACTTGCCGGAAAGATTCATCATCGTCTCGGGGAGTGCGAGCGTCGTATTCACGCCATCAATATCGCCTTTCGCGAGGAGCGCCTGCGCCGCTTTGTTGAGCTTGAACTCGTCAAAGCCCTCCTGCTTTGCCACAAGCTCTACTGCCATGCGCCCCGCATTGTGCCGCGTCTTCGCATACTCCCCGCCCGGATTTCCCAACCCTATGATTACGACTGCCATATGCTGAAATTGTAGCACGGGTACACAGTATCCCCACACACATCTGAAGCGCGACCGATGGGTTCCGAGCCGTGCTAAGATTTTTTATGGGCGTGCACCGCAAGCATCGCGGTGCACATTTTGAAGTTCTTTCCACATAAGGAGGAAGCCGATGAAACGACGCGCTGTACTCGCAACGGCAGCATTGGCATGGTGCCTGTCTCTTGCGGCACAGGCAAACGCGGTAACGGCGTGGTATCAACCGACGCCGTTCCCGAACGTAAAAGCCGACGGCACGAGTATCGACAAGAACAACATCGCTATCGTGCACGCCCTCGAAGGGTGGATTTCCAACTACTACTATGGCCAGACTTTCCAGAGAACCAACGAGTTCCAGATCGGAGGAGACGGTGTCGACTACGAGATGGCGTTTTTGAAATTCGATCTAACTGGCCTTCCGCAACATGTGGACAGCGCGCTGCTGTACCTGATGCCGTTTGCGGTTCCGAGTCCGTACACTTCTACTGCGTATACGGTCTGCACCGCGACCAGCGCGTGGGATTCGACCATGACCTGGGCCACCCTCCCCAGCTACACGGGACCCTGCTACGGATACGCTGCACCAGTGGCGGGAAGCTGGTCGGGTGTTTGGCTCGCGTACGGCGGGAGCCCGGATTGGTACAACCAATGGAAGAGCGGTTCGCTCGCGAACAACGGCATCATCCTCTTCCCGCAAGACGCTAACGCCAAGTTCGACGCGTTCTACAGCACGCTGTACAACAGCTATCCGACCGACCCGTATGCCGATGGTCGTCGACCAGCGCTCCAGCTCTCGTTCACCCCCTCGCTTGAACTCAAGCTGCCCCTGCCAGGCGCCTCGGCTCCGCAAAGGCTCAGGTGGCTTCTGACAAATGAAATCGGGGGCTATGAATGCATGGGCGCAGGAGGCAGTGCTCTCTGGCCCGATGTCGCACACACGGACAGCGGGGTAGGAAACTACTACTCCATCGACATCTCTTGGGTGAACAAGAACGAGAACAATCAGCCTTCACAGTACGGGCAGTACGATACCCCCGTGCTGGCAGCAGCCGGTGGAGTCGTGGCTTTCGCTGGTGGAACCGACGGAAATACCGAAGCGGATCACGACCCCAACGGGTTCTATATCGTAATCGACCACGATTACGCGCAAGACCCTAAAATCGGCTTTACTACCCGGTATCTGCACCTGAAAGACTTGCCCCACCGCGCAGATGGAACGTTGTTGCACGTCGGAGATACCGTCAACCAGGGTGACCAAATCGGTACCGTAGGGTCAACTGGATGGTACTTCGACTCGGCCACCGGAACCTACAAGAGGAGTTCGACTGCAGAACACCTTCACTTCGGTGTCCGATATCAGGATCATGGATATTCCTCCATACCCGAACTTTCAAAGGTTGTCATGGAGGGGCTCATCCTAAAGAGCTATCAGACCGAGTGTTCTGTGAACACCAGTGGAGTTCCGACGGGGCGAATCCGGTACTACGATTCAACTAACGTGCCAACTGGAAACTAGACGTTTCCTCTAACCCTTGAAGGCCGCGAGCGCACCTCGCGGCCTTTTCTTAATCTTTCCTTTAGAGACGCGGAGAGTATGATATGGCTATGGAAAACAGATATGTCTTGCTCCTCGTGGTTTTTGGTTTGATTATCACCGCAAGTCTTCTGCTTTACTACAACACATATCGCACTCTTCGCACTACGAATGTACCGAGTATTTCCGCTCCGGTAGCCACTTCCACCTGGTCTACCTACTTGAACTCGGCGTACCATTATGCAATTCGATATCCCTCAGACTGGTCAGTACATAAAGTGCTTGAAGAGGATCGCGCGGGTGACACAGAATCGTCGTTTGTCGAAGCGTTTGGGCCTGAAGGATTGGGACCAGTTGTCGTGCGCGTAGTGAAAGCGCGTCCTTCCCCGCCACAGTCTGAACAACAGCAGGTATTCTCATACACCTCGAAAGAAATTGCTGAGTACGGTCGCCAAGCGGAAATAGAGTACCTTTCTCATAACCCAACCTCGTACAATACCCACCTTCACCCAAGCGAGATTATCTCTCGAACCATCGGCGGAAAGACCGCGTACGGATTCAGCATAAACGGCTATTCTGAAGCGTGGCCGCTTGGTGGATTTGAAGGACCGTCGCTGAATGTCACGAACAACTACTTTGTCTTTCAGAATGATGCGGGAGACAAGTTTATTATCGCGTATCCCGCAGATGACCCTGTCGCGCAGGAAATCGTTAACTCGTTCCAGTTTACCAATGCCACGACAAGTACGGGCAGAAACTAGAACCGCGAAAAAAGTTGACGTGCGCGCGCGAACGCTTACAATACACACACGATGCAGACGAACCACAGCATCACGAGGGATATCATTACGTTCGTGTTACTCGTGGTGTTGGTCGTGGTCCCCATCCGCCTCTTCATCGCACAACCATTCGTCGTGGACGGCGAGTCGATGCACCCCACCTTCGAGAACGGCAACTACCTCATCATCGACGAGCTCACGTACGACTTCGAGAAGCCGCAGCGCGGCGATGTCATCGTCTTCCGCTACCCAGGCGACCCCTCCATCTTCTACATCAAGCGCATCATCGGCCTCCCCGGCGAGACCGTGTCCATCACGAACGGCCTCACCACCATCACGGAGCCCAACGGCGCTTCGAAAACCCTTACGGAGCCGTATATTTCCTCGAAAGACGCCAGCTACAACCTGAACACCACGCTTTCAGGAGATGAGTACTTCGTCATGGGAGACAACCGCCCCGAGAGCTCTGACTCCCGCGTCTGGGGCCCGCTCCCGAAGCGCGACATCATCGGCCGCGTCTTGCTGCGCCTCTATCCACCCTCGAAAATGGGCTTCTTCCCCGGCGCACACCCATTCGCACCACTCACGTCAACTACACCAGCAACGAATACCTTATGAGCTCGCTCGCACCGATCCGCCCCGAGGAAATGCTGCGCCGTGCGCACGCAGTCGGTAATTACTACGGCTTCGTACCCTTTTCCGCACTCACGGCGCAAGCACGCGACCGCCGCCCGGCGCGCGAGCCGTATCCCAAAGAACTCGCCGTTTCCGAGCTCGACCCGTTGGCACAGACCGTCGCTGCTTTCCTGAAGCACGTGCGCGATGCGGGAATCACTCCCTCCGTACGCCAGCCGCTCTTCGCCTGGCACACGAATGTCACTGTCGGCCGCCCCGCGCCCAAGCAGGCGGTCGTGCAATTCCACGCCATCGGCGCGCCGCACGCCATCGCCGATGCGGTCCTCATGCGTGCCGTGCGCGCGTTCATCGCAGACACCCTGAAGACCGAGCCGACGCTGCATGTGAATAGCACGGGCGACCGCGAGACGCGCGCCCGCTATGCGCGTGAGCTCGACCACTACCTTCGCCGCAGCGGCGCAAAGCTCGGAGAGGATTGCCTCTCGTGCGCCAAGCGCGACATCCTCGCCGCGGCCGAGACGCCGATCTCGCAGCTCTACCGCGAAGACACACCCGCCTCCACCGACCACCTCTCCGAAGCGAGCCGGAAGCATTTCGAGAACGTGCTGGAGTTCCTGGAGGAGACCGAGACGTCCTACGCGCTCGCGCCTGAGCTCACCTCCCGCGCAAACGCCTGGACCGAGACCTGTTTCGAGATACGCGCCCACGGCGAGCGCATGGCCTGGGGCGCGCGCCACCACGAGCTCGCGACGCCATTCTTCAACGCCGCGCTCCCGAGCGTCGCGGCCATCGTCCGATTTTCCGTACCGCGCGGCGTCGTGCCCGCTGTGCGCGAGCCTGGGAAGCCCAAAGCCGTGTTCCTGCACATCGGCGAGGAAGCGAAGCGCACCAGCGTCCGTCTTGCCGAAGACCTGCGCCGCACCCGCCTCCCCATCATGCAGATGATCGGCATCGAGTCGCTCACCGAGCAGATGCGCATCGCCGAAGCGCTGAAGCCTCCCTACTACATCCTCATGGGTCGCAAAGAGGCGCTCGAAGGGACGGTCATCCTGCGCGAGCGCGCCACCCACACCGAAACCGTCATCCCGCTCGAAAACCTCGCCGTGAGCCTGAAAGCGGTCATATAGCAGTAGACAATCCGCAGGTGACCGTGCTACAGTGCTGCCATGTCTACTACAGCACGAGCAGAAGTCCGTCGCGGAAAGAACGAAAGTTCGGTCGCGCTTATCCGCCGTTTTTCCCGTCGCGCCAAGGGCACCAATCTTGTCCGCGAGATGCGCAACCGCCGCTACTACGCGCGCCTCAAGTCGAAGAACGTCGAACGCAAGCGCGCCCTCGTGGGGCTCGCCCGCCGACAGGAGTACCAGGAGCAGGTCAAGCTCGGCAAGATTGATCCGACCGAACGCAAAACTCGCCGCAAGTAGGTTCTCGTACCAGCGCATGAGCGGTCTCACTATCCGCAATTTCACCCGGCAAACTGTGCCGGGTGCGCTGTTTCAGAAGGCCGCCGAGGCTGTGCTTCCCGGCTGGGAGGTTTCGCTCGTCTTCGTCGGCGAGCGCCGCGCCAAGGCGCTCAACATGCAACTGCGCGACAAAACGTACACGCCAAACGTGCTTTCCTACACCGTCGGCGAGAAGCACGGCGAGATTCTCATCTGCCCGAAAGCGGCAGAGCGGCAGGCTGCTGCCTTCGGCCTCTCTCAGCGCGATTTCATGCTCCTCCTGTTTATCCACGGGTTACTGCATTTGAAAGGCATGCAGCATGGCGATACTATGGAACGATACGAACGATCGTTCCTCGCGCAAGTCGCGGGAGCCCGTGCTCGTGTACCACATGAATCGACGCATCACCACCGGCATTGATATAGGGACGTACCAAGTAAAGATGGTCGTCGTCGAAGAGGTCGCCGACAAGGGCGGCCGGAAGGTGCGTATCATCGGCACTGGCAGCGCGCCGACGCGCGGCATGCACCAGGGCTACGTCGTAGACAAAGGCGAGGTCGTGGCAAGCATCCGCGCCGCAAAGCAAGCGGCCGAGCATGCAGCGCGCGTTCCGATACAAAACGGCTTCCTCGCGCTCGGGAGCGTCTCGCTCGACGAAGCGCGCGCAACCGGAGACGCGATCATCTCGCGCGCCGACCAGGAGGTCACCGAACTCGACATGGAGACCGCGCTCAAGCACGCGCGCGAAGCTGCCGCTCCCCACTTCCTCAACCATCGCGTCCTGCACGAGATTCCGCTCGAATACCGTGTGGACGGCACCAAGACCTATGGCGACCCCGTCGGCATGAAAGGCACGCGCCTGGAAGCCGACTTCCTTTTCATCACCTATCTCGCCACACACCTGGACGCGCTGGTTTCTGCGGCGGAGGATGCGGACATCGAGATCGTCGACCAGATGGCCTCCCCGCTCGCCGGCAGCCACGTGACTCTCACGAACGACCAGAAGATGCGCGGCTGCGTACTCACGAACATCGGCGCCGAGACGACCTCCATCGCCGTCTACGACGAAGGCATCCCGCTTTCGGTGAAAATCTTTCCGTCGGGGAGCATGCAGATCACCGATGACATCGCGCTTGCATTCAAGGTGCCGCTCGAAGACGCCGAGCGCGTGAAGCTCGGGCGCTTGGGTGGGACGATGTATCCGCGCAAGAAAGTGGACGACCTCATCAACACGCGCCTCTCGCGCACGCTGCAGCTCATCGAGAAGCACCTGAAGACGCTTTCGCGGCGCGGACCACTGCCAGCCGGCATCGTCCTCTCCGGCGGCGGCGCCGGCGCAAACGGCATCATCGACCTCGCGCGCAAGAGCCTCGAGCTCCCTGCGCGGCAGGCGGAATTCGTACTTGGTGGTGCGTCCACATCCACGTCGAAATCTCGCGACGGCATATGGGCGGTCGCGTACGGCATCGCGCTCTGGGGACTTACCGGCGACACCGAAACGCCGCGACGCACCGGTTTCGCCTCGCGCGCACAAACCTCCCTCCGCAAGCTTTTGCACCAATTTCTGCCGTAGCGTACGGGCGCGCGGCCGGCGAAGCCGGCCG
>JAJYJQ010000038.1 GCA_021789225.1 bacterium
CACGCTGGTGCCGACGATGGCGCGGTACCTCCTTACGGCTATTCCCCATCACGAGGGGCACGCGGTGGCCGCGCCGCCATCGCGAAACCCGTTCACGCGCTTTCAGCAGGCGTTCGAACGCGGTTTTACCTGGCTGCGCGGTCACTATCACGCCCTGCTCCAGCGGGCGCTTTTGGCGCCCCGGACGATCATCGCGAGTTTCCTCGGCGTCGTAGCTGAGCGGTGGGGGACGGGCGAGTCGTGGCTCGCTGGGCGCTCGCGCTGCGACTCGTGCGGGCACGAGCTCGGCGCAGCCGAGCTCGTGCCCGTGTGCTCGTGGCTTTCTTCGCGCGGTCGCTGCCGCGCGTGCGGCTCGCACATCTCGGCGCGCTCGACCCTTGCTGAAGCGGTGCTCGGCGGGCTCTTCGCGCTCGCCTTCCTGCAGCTCGGAACCTCCGTAGCGTTCGCGGTTTTCCTCGTGGCGCTCGCGCTCCTCACGCTCATAGTGCTCTATGACCTCCGGCACACACTCATCCCGGGCATGTTCTCCACGCCTTTCGTGCTCGTGAGCGTAGCCTTTGCGGCGCTCATCGCCACGGATGTGCGTGCGTTCGCTATCACGTTCCTTACGGCTGCTGGCCTCGCCCTCGTCCTTGCGGCGATGCACTTCGCCTCGCGCGGGCGCGCGATGGGGCTTGCGGACGCGCCTATCACGTTTGCGCTCGCGCTCCTTGCTGGGCCGCTCGCGTTCTCTGGCTTCGTCTACTCTTTCTGGGTCGGTGCGCTCGTCGGGGTCTTCATCCTGGCGCGCACGCCGCGCGGCCACAGGATGGGTATCGAGGTACCGTTTGCGCCGTTTCTCGCAGCCGGCTTCCTGCTCGCTTTCTTCACCGGCTGGAATCTCTTCATGCTCCTATGAACGCACACACGACACAGAAAGGATTTACACTTGCCGAGCTCCTGGTCGTGGTCGCCATCATCGGCGTCATCTTGGCGATTACCGTCACGGGCCAGAACAAGTTCGGCAGCACGGCACTCCTCACGAGTACTGCTTACGACATGGCGCTCTCGGTGCGTCAGGCGCAGGTGTATGGCGTCTCCGGCCGAAGCGGTACCTCTGCTGGGTATGGGGTTGATTTTCAAATGAGCGCACCCACCACCTATCGGCTCTTCCTGGATTCCTATCCCGCCTCGGTCACTGCCTGCCACCCGGCCAACCCGAATGAACCGAGCGATACCCCGAGCACCAAGACGGGGGATTGTGTCTATACGACCTCGGACTCGGTCGTCGGGGAGGCGCAGATCAACAACGGGATCGCCATCACCGATTTCTGCACGTACAAGAGCGGTGCCTCTTCGTGCGCGAGCGGCGGTACCATTTCGCAGCTCGACATCTCGTTCGTACGTCCGAGTCCGGAAGCGGTTATTTACGCGAAGGGCAGCGGAACCGTCTCCGATGCGGATGCGGCCTGCGTGAAGATAGAAAAATCCGGCGGAGTCCGATACCTGCTCGTGCGGAAAATCGGAACCATCTCGGTCTTGCAGGTGCCGGGCTCGTCCTGTTCTGGGCTATGATGAACCATATGCGAACACGTCGCGGTTTTACGCTCATCGAACTCATGGTCGCCGTGGGTATCTTCAGCATCATCATGTTACTTGCGTCGAGCGCGTACCTGGCGCTCCTGGCAGCGAACAGGAACGAGCGCTCATCCACCGAAGCAGTGAACAATCTTACGGCAGCGATTGACGCCATGGCGCGCGATATCCGCACAGGCTCCTGCGGATCGAATCAGTGTGTCCCAGGCACCAACACCACCTTTACCTTTACGAGTGCTGATGATGCGCAGTGACCTACCGGCTGGGCGATAACGCGACCTTGCAGCGGGTCAATTGCGACGGTAGCACCGACACGCTGACCGACTCGGCTGCTGTTACTCTCAGCCATCTTGCGTTCGATACCTTCCTTAAGCAAGTGCAGAACCCGAGCTCGGGGACAACCGGAGAGCAGCTCTGGACGACTATCCTCGTGACGGGTGCCACGCAAGCGACGGCGGAGAATCCGCAGAAGACGTTCCATATCGAGACGGGCGCGACGATGCGCAGCATCAGCATCCTATGATTCACCGCGCGAACCATTCGGGATTTACGCTCATCGAGACGCTCGTCGCCATCGCGATCCTTACCATCGCAATCGGCGGACCGTTCGCGACAGCGGAGCACAGCATCGAGGCGGCGAACATCGCTCAAAACAAGATGACGGCCGCGTTTCTCGCGCAGGAAGGGATCGAGTTCGTACGCGCGATGCGTGACAACGCCTACCTCTCGTACTGCTACTCCGGCGTCGATGCGGCCGCGTGTGAGTATTGGTGGAACGGCTTCACCACGAATACCTACGGTGGCACCTACAATATCCTTCAGTGCACCACGAACGGCTGTGCACTCGATACGCGCGTGCTCTCAGGCGAACTGAGTTTCGGGAGCGGATCGATCGCGCCGTGCAGTGCCGGCAATCTGACCTGCGGGGCGCTCTACCTCACGTCAGACGGGCAGTACACGACGCAGAGTACGGGCAATACGTCGACGTCATTCGTCCGAAAGATTTCCGCCACGCAGGTTTCTGATACGGAGATCGCCGTCTCCTCCACGGTGACTTGGAGTACGCACGGGAAGCCGTATGCCGTTACGGTGAAGGATTATTTCACCTCGTGGTATTGATATGCTGAACCGACTCTCATACCAGCGTCCGAACCTTGCACGTGCCGAACACGGTATCGCGCTCCTCGTGGCGGTCATCTTTACGTCGGTCATACTCGCGATCGGCCTCGCGCTCGGTTCGCTCGGATATAAGCAAGTCTCGCTCGCGTCATCGGCGACCGCGTCGCAAGAGGCTTTTTATGCTGCCGACGCGGCGCTTGAGTGCGTGCTCTATGCAGACCAGCGAGAAGCGGCGTTTGCGGCAGCGTCGACGGGGACTTTCCACTGTGGAGGGAACACGATTTCATTTTCGGCGCCCGTGACGGTCTCCGGAGGCGGTAACTCGTGGGACAAATATACTATTGACCATGTGACGCTCGGAGAGGCGTGTGCGCAGGTCATCATCTACAAGCCGACCGTGCGCGGCGCTGGCGCGACATACCTCTTCTCGAGCGGCTATGACAATGCCGATTGCACCATCGCGGACCGCACGACCGTGCGCGGCATCAATATGCACTATTCTACGTTGGCGCAGTAGAATGTTCTGACGTATGGCTGTCCCCGCATCCGTTCGCGCCCGTGCCAAGAAGCTCCGCGACGAGCTCGCGCACCACGCGCACCAGTACTACACGCTCGACATGCCGGAAATCTCCGATGCGGCGTACGATGCACTCCACCGCGAGCTCGTCGGGCTCGAGGAGGCGTATCCCGAGCTTGCGCAGGAGGACTCGGTCACGCATCGCATCATCGGCGAGGCGCTGCCCGAGCTCAAGAAGGTGCGCCATGCGGTGCCGCAGTGGTCTTTCAATGACGCGTTTTCCGAGGAAGAGATTCGCGCGTTCGATGCGCGCGTGCGCAAGCTTGCGGGCGGGCCGGTGAGCTACGACCTCGAGCTCAAGATCGATGGTCTCAAGATCGTGCTCACGTACGAAAAGGGCGTGCTCGTGCGCGCAGCGACGCGCGGCGACGGCGTCATCGGCGAAGAGGTGACGCACAATGTACGCACCATCCGCGAAGTGCCCGAGCGGCTCGCGCGAAGCGTCGATG
Source organism: bacterium (assembly GCA_021789225.1). GTDB lineage: Bacteria > Patescibacteriota > Minisyncoccia > Phycocordibacterales > Phycocordibacteraceae > C7867-001. The sequence goes on from JAJYJQ010000038.1 coordinate 3,721, forward strand.
TCATCGTCGAAGGGGAGGTCTATCTCTCGCGCGCGGGTTTCGCGGCGTTGAACGCTGCGCGCGAAAAGGCAGGCGAGCCGCTCTTTGCAAATCCTCGCAATGCTGCCGCCGGCTCCATCCGCCAGCTCGACCCGAAGATCGCGGCCTCGCGCCCATTGGGCGTGTTCGTGTATGATCTCGCACACTCAAGTGAGCCGCTGCCGCCGACGCAGAGCGAAGAGCTCTCATACCTCAAAGCACTCGGCTTGCCTGTGAACCCTGAGCACCGCCATGCCGAAACGCTCGACGAAGTATTCGCGTATTGGAAGAAGTGGCACGGCCCGGCGCGCGAGAGCGTGGACTATCAGCTCGATGGCATGGTGCTGAAGGTGGAAGACCGTGCGCAGCAAGAGGCGCTCGGCTATACCGGCAAGGCGCCGCGTTTCGCCATCGCGTACAAGTTTCCTGCCGAGCAGGTGACGACGGTGGTGGAAAACATCACGCTCCAGGTGGGGCGCACGGGCGTCCTCACGCCAGTCGCGCACCTGAAGCCGGTCCTGGTCGCGGGCACCACCGTGGCGCGCGCGACGCTCCACAACGAAGATTTCATCGCAGAGAAAGACATCCGCATCGGCGACACGGTCATCCTGCAAAAGGCAGGCGACATCATTCCCGAGATCGTGCAGGTACTCAAAGAGTTTCGCACCGGCAAAGAGAAGGTATGGACTTTCCCGACGCACTCACCGCTGTGCGGTGGGGACGGGCGCATCGAGCGCGTGCCGGGCGAGGCTGCGCGTCGCTGCGCGACGCGCGGCTCCTATGCCGAGCAGGAGCGCAAGCTCGCGCACTTCGCCGGCAAGAGCGCACTCGACGTAGATGGTATGGGAAAGAAAACCGTCACGCTTCTCATGACGCACGGGCTTGTGAGCGATTTCGATGATTTCTTCACGCTCACTCAGGACGAGCTTCTCGCGCTGCCAGGCTTTCAGGAAACCTCGGCACGCAATCTTATCGCGGCGCTTCGGAACGCGCGCAAAGTGCCGCTCGACCGCTTCCTCGTGGGGCTTTCGATTCCTCACGTGGGCGAGGAGACTGCGCGTATCCTTGCGCAAAGATTTCAGACGCTCGAGAAGCTGCAGAACGCGCGCGAGGAGCAGCTAGCCGAGATAGACGGCATTGGCGAGATCGTCGCACGCGCGGTCGCTACATGGTTTGCTGAGCCGGAAAACCGCGCGCTTCTCGCGCGTCTCACGAAACACCTCGCGCTCACGAAGGTCGGCGCGCCGAGAGCCGAGGGCCCGCTTTCGGGGGAAACTGTGGTCGTGACGGGCACGTTGGAGCGTTTCTCGCGTGAGGAAGCCGAGGCGGCGGTGCGGCGCGCCGGCGGCAAGGTCGCGAGCTCAGTTTCAGGGAAGACCTCTTTCGTGGTCGCTGGCGCCGAGCCCGGCAGCAAGCTCGCCAAAGCGCGCACGCTCGGGGTCGCCGTGCTTTCCGAAGACGAATTCCGCGCGCGCTTGGGTTTGTGATACCATAGCGCCATGGCATCTGTAGAGGACGTGAAGAAGCTGGCCGCGCTCGCGCGCATCACGCTAGCCGACGACGAGCTTGAGAAATTCACCCAGGAATTCGATGCGATTCTCGACTACGTCGGGCAGCTCGAAAAACTCGCGCTTCCGACCGATGGCGCGCCCGAGGTGCCGCCATTGCACAACGTATTTCGCGAAGACGGCGAGCCGACGAGGGCCGGCACCTATACCGAAAAGATAGTCGCGGCATTCCCGGAGCGCAAAGGAAACGTGCTCGCGGTGAAGCAGATCATCTCCTATGAAGAAGGCGAATGAGATGACCATCGTCGAGGCAGCGCGCGCGCTTCGCGCGCGCGAGCTTTCCGTCCGCGAGCTCTGGGACGCTTGCGCCACGGCAGCGAAAGAGAAGAACGGCGAAATCTTCGCGTACCTTGAGCTCTTCGACGCAGATGATGCTGCTATCGCTGCCGCGCAGAAACGCATCGACGAAGAAGGTGAGAACGCGCCGATGCTCTGCGGCATCCCGCTCGCCATCAAAGACAACATCCTCATCGAGGGACACATCGCGAGCGCCGCGAGCAAGATGCTCGAAAACTATCGCGCGGTCTACGACGCGACGGTCATCACGAAGCTCAAGGAAGCAGGCGCGCTCTTCCTCGGTCGTGCCAACATGGACGAGTTCGCGATGGGGAGCTCCACGGAAAAGTCCGCGTTCGGTACCACGAAGAATCCGCACGACACCTCTCGCGTGCCGGGTGGCTCCTCGGGCGGTCCGGCTGCTGCGGTGGTTGCCGACATGTGCATCGCCGCACTCGGTACGGATACCGGTGGCTCGATCCGCCAGCCTTCGGCGCTCTGCGGCCTCGTCGGCCTGAAGCCGACCTATGGTGCTGTGTCCCGTTACGGCGCTATCGCCATGGGCTCGTCGCTCGACCAGATCGGCCCGATGGCGAAGACGGCGGAAGATGCCGAGATACTTTTCAATACCATTCGCGGCCTCGACGCGCTTGATGCGACGACCATTCCCGACGGACTGTATCCGAAGCGCGCGACCAAGGAGAAGCTGCGCATCGGTGTGCCGCGCGCGTTCATCAGTGAAGGGGTGCAGCCGGACGTGCGCGCGAAATTCGACGCGACCATAGCTGCGCTCCAGGCGGCAGGACATACGATTGTCGACGTCGAGCTCCCGACGAGCCAGTATGCTATCGCGACCTATTACGTCGTGATGGCGGCAGAAGTGTCCACGAACCTCGCGCGTTTCGACGGCATCCGCTACGGCCACGCCGCGCGCGGCAAAACGCTGCTCGACGACTATCTTCTCTCGCGCACCGAGGGCTTCGGTCTCGAGCCGCGCCGCCGCATCCTGCTTGGCACCTTCGTGCTCTCCTCCGGGTACATCGACGCATACTATCGCAAGGCGAGTGCTGCGCGCGGCGTGCTGCGCAAAGAATACGAAGAGGCACTTGAGTCATGCGATGTTATCGCGTTTCCGACGACGACCTCGCCCGCGTTCACGTTTGGCGAAAAGAGCGACCCCATTTCCATGTATCTCGAAGACATCTTTAC
>JAJYJQ010000039.1 GCA_021789225.1 bacterium
AAGGAGAATGCGGGCACAGCGAACGCAGCAAACGGGAGCGCCGCGGAAACATGGACCGCGCCGATGATGTAGCCGAGAAGCGCATAGGCGGGAAGGCCGGCGACAGGCGCGAGCGCAGGCAGGACGAGTGCGACCGCACCAGCGAATGCAGACGCCGCCATCGCAGGCGGGACAAAGGGCAGCACGAGCACATTAGCCGGGAGCGAAACGACCGAGAAGAGGCCGTTGCTGTAGAGCAAGAGCGGCAACACAGCGACCTGCGCGGCCGTCGTCGAGGCGATGGTCTCGCGCAGGACCGCACTCTTTACGAACGCGAGCTTCGGCTCAATGAGCGGGACGCCGAGAATGAGACCGAGCGTCGCGATGACGGAAAGATCAAAGCCGAGACTGAACGCAAGCAGGAGCGGATTCCAGAGCAGCATGAGGAGTACGGCGATGATGAGCGCACGCGTCACGTCGTACGTGCGACCGGTCGCACGCGCAAGGAGTGCGAACCCTGCCATGAGCCCTGCACGCACGCTCGCCGCCCCTGCGCCTGCTGCGAGCACGAAGAGCGCGATGACTATCGAGGCGATAGCGGCAGCCCAGCCCGCCGAGAGAAACACGAGCGCACCGAGCACCACCTCCGCGACGATCATCACGTTGTATCCCGAGAGCACGACGACGTGCACGAGGCCAGAGCGCACGAAGTCATCAAGGATGGACGCGCCGAGTCCTTGCGTGCCGCCCGCGACGATACCGCCCGCAAGTGCCGCTTCCGGTTCCGGGAGAGCGCGACCGACCGCATGGAGAAATGTTTGCTTGAGCGCTATGAGTGCGCCGTACACGCGCGGCCAGATACCCGACGGTGGCATCACGTCCGTGACTGAAGCGCGCGGCATGAGCGCGTAGATGCCGGAGGCAGCGAGGTAGCGGTCGTAGCGGAAGGTGCGACCGTACTCAGTGGCAAACGGTTTGGGCGCTTCGAGTTTGCCGCGCACAGTGACCTGCGCGCCATACGCGGGAATGTCTGCGCGCGAGACGACCGCGAGCACGCGCGTGCGCTGCCTTGCCTCGGTCGCCTCTATAGTGATGCGCGCGTTCGTATCGCGAATGTCCGGAGCAGCGACGACCGTGCCGGTGAGCGTCACCTCTTTGCCAAGCTCGCTTGCAAACGCGCTCGGCAGCACCATTGGTACGAGTGCGACGCGTATGATGCCGACGAGCATCGCGATGAGCGTGACACTCGCGAGCAGGTACACGCGGCGACGCACGAAAAACCACGCGGCGAGCAGAATGCTCGCCGCGACTATCACGAACGCCCACACCTCCCACGGCAGCACGTAGAGCGACCGCACGAACACGCCGAGCGCGAATCCTCCTGCAACCATTGCGAGCACTTTCATACTCTGCATGGTACCGCACGCGTGCGGACAAAGTAGTAAGGTCTAACCTTACTACGTGCGTGGTCTCTAACGGGCCGAGTCCATCGCCTCGTTGGCGAGGAAGTCGGCGTCTTTGTTTTGTGCGCGAGGAACGTGTGTGAACGTCACCGTACCAAACACCGCGATGCGCTCTTTGAGTTTTTTCTGCTGCACCTGCAAAACCGGGTGCTTCACGCGATAGACACCGAGCATCTGTTTGACGACGAGCTCGCTGTCCATCTTTACGAGCACCTCCGTCTGCGCGCGCTTCTCTTCCGGCACGAGCGCCTCAAGCGCTTCGAGCGCGAGGATCACCGCTTCGTACTCGGCAAAGTTGTTGGTGCGACGTCCGAGAAATTTTGAAACTGATGCGACGATGCTGCCCTGCTCGTCGCGAATGACCGCGCCGGCACCTGCGGGGCCCGGGTTCCCGCGCGCGCCGCCGTCTGCGTGGATGGTGTAGTGCATGGGGAGAGTATACCAGTTTGCAGTAGAAAGCAGCGCGGCCGGCGGAGCCGGCCGCGCGTTACACGAGCCGGAGTATCCGCAGCCGCAGCGCGTCCTTGCGCATGAACGTGTCACGTTCGAGGTGTGCGAGCAAGGTGACGCGTGCTGGAATCGCTAAGTTTGTAGCGCGCATGCGCATATCGTGCTTGGCGAAAAACGCTACCGCCTCGACGCGCCCTCGCGGTTGTGTGAGCACGAGTTTCAGATGTTCTTCGCTTTTTCCAAACCATGAAACTTTTTCGACTTCAATTTCACGCAGCAACCATGCAGGCTTTTCGTTCCCCTCGCCGAAAGGCGCGAGCTGCTCGAGCCGGGCAAGGAGAGTGCGTGTCGCATCGGGAAGCGCGAGCTCTGCGTCGGCATGAAGTGAGGACGCTACGGTCTCCGTAGCGAGTTTTTCATACGCGCTGTTCAGTCGAGCTTCGAGGTCGAACACGGCATCATCGCGCACCGTGAAGCCGCCGGCTGCCGCGTGTCCGCCAGACTGCACGAAGGTATCGCTCGCCGCTTGCATGAGCGCGAAGACATCGGTCACGCCTTCGCTTCGGCAGGAGCCCTTGAGTGCCTGCGTCGCCTCGCGCCCCCAGAGAAACACAGGGCGACCATACTCTTCCGCGATGTTCCCCGCGACCAGGCCGAGGAGCGCTGGGCGCCACTCGGGGTCGCCCATCGCGATGACGCGCGGCAAGTCCTCACGCGCACCCCGCTCTGTAAGCCGCGCGTGTACCGCACGTGTGATCGCCGCTGCCGCACTCTTGCGCTGCCGGTTCGCCGCTTCGAGTTTCTTAGCGAGCATCTCTGCCTCATTCGTATCGTCGGTCGCAAAAAGCCGAAACGCATCGACAGGATCTCCCATGCGCGATGCCGCATTCACGCGCGGCGCGATCATGAACCCGACGTCGTCTTCGGTGAGCGTGCGCTGTTGCACGCGCATGGTGCGCATGAGTGCGACGAGCCCCTTGCGCGGCGACTTGCGCAGCACGAGGAGTCCGTACTTCGCGAGCACGCGATTCTCGCCGACGAGTGGCACCATGTCGGCAATCGTCGCGATGCCCACCATGTCGAGGAGCCACTTCTCCCATCCCTCGGGAATCTTTTCGCGACCGGTGAACCCGTGCGCGAGTGTTGCCACCACGAGCTTCCATGCGAGTGCCGCGCCGCAGAGTTCGCGGAAAGGATATGTCTCATCCGCGCGCTTCGGGTCGACGACCGCGAGCGCATCGGGAAGCACTTCGCCCGGCTCGTGATGGTCGGTGACGATCACGTCCATACCAAGCTCTTTCGCACGCGCGATAGCGTCGACATCCGTGATGCCCGAGTCCACGGTGATGATGAGCGCCACGCCTTCCTTCGCGAGCTTCTCGATACCGTCCACGTTTACGCCGTATCCTTCGAGGTGTCGGTGCGGGATGTAGTTCGTAAAACGTGCGCCAACTTTTTTCAGGAAGTCGTGCAACACGACCGCGCCGGGAATGCCGTCGGCATCGTAGTCGCTCCACACGGCGATGTATTCGCCCGCATCGATCGCCGCCGCGAGCCGCTCCGCAGCTTTCGGCATGTCGCGCATCAGCACCGGATCGTGCGTGTGCTCCTCGTACGAAGGGTTCAAAAACGCTTCTGCCTCCGCCGCACTCCTCACACCGCGCCGCGCCAAGAGCGCGGCCGTCAGATCATCGTATGCAGAAAGTTCCTCGCGCAGCGCGTCATCGATTGGAGCGTGGAACGGGACCATTGCGATGGATTGTACCAAACAACTCAAAACCGCGGCGGCTTCGCCGCCGCGCGCAAACGAAAAGCCCCGCGACGCCAAAGGCGAACGCGGGGCATGAATAGCAGTGGTTCACATCCTCAAGAACGCTACGAGGCTTACCACCATGGCCAGCTCGTACACTGCCAGCAACGCAAGACTCGGTTTCCTGAGCCGGTTTGCGACGAAGGCAGCCGCATTGGCTAACTCGTAATGCAGTATCGAAAACTCGCCGGGAATTCTCCCAAACTGATAGGCAACGAAAGCTGCGACGAGAATTGCGACAGAGGTGGTGATGCCTACGACTAGAGTGGCGGTGGTCGCATGAGTGGCGCCAACAGTGACTACAGTGGTTACAAGGGCACCGAAAGCGGCGATGGTTGCGGCAAGGGCGGTGCCGGCGATGGTGGAGGTCTTCTTCCTCTTCCACACAGACCAGAACGCCGCAATCCCCGCCCATACCCCGGCTAACAAAAAAATGAGACATGGCGTGAAGTGTTTTTCCGGCGCCATCTTCTCATCGTACACGAAGCGGATACCTTTAATCGCGTCATGCTTGAAGCCGATGGTCACGGTGGTCTGCTTCTTGAGATAAAAGAGGCCGTCGCGGCCAACCGCTTCCGTATACGACACAATCGGCACCACTGCGCCCACTTTCTGCAGCCCCTCCCACTGCTCATGGGAGATTTCAAATTGCTGTGGAGCATCGAACGGAACGAGCCGCACACCGCCATCCTTCATGACCTCGACCGTATCCGCCGAAGCGGCAGCCACGGACACCAGCAGAGCGACCAGCGCCCCGAGCAACGCGGTGCATTTCTTCATCTGTATTCCTCCTGTACAAGAGCATGGCCGGATATCGGCCCTTTCAGTCCGTGTGGACGCTACCACGAACAACACTGTATGTAAAGGTGATGCCCCGCTTCGCCGTGAGGCGTTGCGGGGCATGGAAAGAGCGGTGCACCAAGCTACCTCAGCAGGTACGCAAGGCAGCCCAGTGCAGTACACAGCGAGATGCTCGAGACGCATGCGGGAAAAACACTCTTCCCGGTTCCTCGACGCTTGCCACAAGTGCGGCGGCTGCAGCAATTGCGCTCGCTGCTACGGTGGCTTTCTCCAGCCCGTTCACGGGTAGTGTCTCCGCAAACGTCCCGATAGCGAGAGCTGCGGACACCACGACAAATCCACCACCGATACGAATCATCTTCTTCATAGCGCGCTCCCCTCTCAGGTTTGTGGCCGAGATCCCGACCGGTTCTATTCTGGCGTGAACGTACCACAGCCGCGCCGATTGTGAAAGGCGTGTCACGCGCGGTATCATCCCATATATGGAAGACTGCATTTTCTGCAAAATTGTCGCGGGGGAGATTCCGGCGCACAAGGTGTATGAAGACGAAAACTTTATCGCCTTTCTCGACATCCGCCCCCTCTCGCCCGGGCACACGCTCATCATCCCCAGGAAACACTATCGTTGGGTGTGGGATGTGGAAGACCTCGGCAGCTACTTCGGCGTCGCTCGGAAAGTAGCTCGGGCCCTTCAGAAAATCTCCGGCGTCGACGAGATTCACATGAAAGTTATCGGCGAAGAGGTGCCCCACGCACACGTGTGGATCTTCACCGCGCCCGACAAAGCACGCGGCAAAAAAGATGACTTCGCCACCATCGCCGGAAACCTCCGCGCCGCGCTTGCATAACGCCCTGAACTCGTCCTGGGACTCGTACGGTTCTGAAAGGTGGACACCGGATGTTCACCTGATACATGCGCTTGGGTAAGCATTCACTCCCGTTTCATCGCCACACTGCTATGGTGGTGAGCATCGGTCACAAGTCACCGCAGTATCAGAATCCTTATGCAAAACCCCACCGCGAAACAGATCCGTCACAAGACGCCCAAAAGGCAGCACGTGCGCTGGGCACCACCCGAGGCTCCGGCAGGCATATTCGTCGTGGACGAGGGGAGTGACGAGGAAACATATATCTCCTGGGAAACGCTCAAGTCGGAACTGGAGTCCCGACTCTTGCCGCTCCTGTTCCAGGAGCCCGCAGGGTTCACGTTCGAGGTGCGCGACCTCAAGAGCAAGAAGGATTGGCTCGTCCGCCTGTGCGACGCGAGCGGCGCGGTGGTTGCCGATGTATGGTTCGGCGGCAATCCGGTCACGCATGTCGGCGACGGCCTCATCCGCATCGGCGCAGCCGGCGCGTCGCCCGACATGCGGGTATGGCAGACATACGAGCGGTACGCCAACGGCACCTATCGGCGGGTCGAGCCATCTCCGTTCTGGAGTCTCGAGGCCGTCCCCGAAAACCTCCGCGCACAAGTTGCTCAGTAGAGTAGCTGTACGCAAGGTACGTAAGTCTTGTTCATGCTTGTGGCTATTGACAAGGAGTGCATACCCAAAGTAGTATATTGGTATGGAAAGCAAAACGACCATCACCATAAAGACCGATAAGAAATTGCGAGATGCAGCAAAGCGTACGGCTAAAAAACTTGGCATTCCTCTTTCAACGGTCATTAACGCGCAATTGGCTCAGTTTGTGTCTGAGGGACGCTTCGAGGTGTCGCTTGCGCCTCGGCCGGAAAAGGCGCGCGCCTGGCGACGTATGAGTGAAGAGTTTGAGAAGCATCCGGAACGCTTCATCGTCACCAGCGCGGAAGATTTCATGAGAGATCTTCACCGGTAGTCATGGAAATTGCGCGGCATCCGCAGTTTGAGAAGAAGCTGGCGCGCCTCTCGCCCAAAATACGACACGCGCTGGCCGACCGTCTTTCTCTATTCATTACCGACCCGCACCACCCGCTCCTGAATGAGCACGCACTCTCTGGGGAGCGCAATGGGCAGCGAAGCATCAATATCACCGGCGACTGGCGACTCATCTATCAGCGTGTCGAGGATGATCTCATACTACTCATTGAAATCGATACGCATCATAATTTGTACGGAACGTAGCGCAAAAACACAAAACGCGCG
>JAJYJQ010000040.1 GCA_021789225.1 bacterium
ACATAAGTGCACCAGCACTTACGGTGCTTACGCTTCTCATCGCCGAAAGTAAGCCGGAGCGGAAAGACCAGATGATCGCACTCGTGACGCAGCTTCTAAAGTAGGCAAACCAACCAAAAACCCCGCCGGCGAAGCCGGCGGGGTTTTTGGTTTTTGCGGTTAGTGGAAACTAGGCCGCGAGCTTCTTTGCAAAGCGTGCGAATGCCTCAGGATTGTCCTTGGCGAGGGTGGAGAGGACCTTGCGGTCGAGGGTGATGTCCTTCTTCTTGAGCGCGTCGATGAAGGCGCTGTACGAGCGGAAACCGTTTTCGCGGACGGCGGCATTCAGGCGCACGATCCAGAGCTGGCGGAAGACATTCTTCTTCTCGCGGCGGTCGTTAAAAGCCGACTTGCCGGCGTGCACGAGCGCCTCCTTTGCATGGCGCTCCTTGGTACCGCGGCTGTGGCGGTAGCCCTTTGCGCGCGAAAGCACGCTCTTGCGGCGCTTCAGGGATGTGGTTCCTCCTTTGACTCGTGGCATGGTAGTGACGTTAACAGATTAAAGATTACGCGCCCGGGAAGAAGCGGCGGCGTGCGCGCGTCGTGAGCATGAGCGAGGTGGCGCGGTGCTTGCCGCGGGTCGTGTTGCCGGACTCCTTCGCGTTGAAATGGTTCTGGCCGGGCTTGCGGGCGACCAGTTTGCCGTGCTTGGTGGCACGGACACGCTTCGTGTATGACTTGTTGGTCTTCATAATGTGATAGTTGGTGCGGGCGTTTCTTCTTTGGCCGGGCGCCCCGCTTTCGCCTGTGCCGCCTTGTCGCGTTCGATAACCGTCGCGTAGCCTTTCGGGCTCTTCGTGATCGGATCGCTCACCTTGAACGCGTACGGTATGAGGAGCAAGAATTTCTCGAGGCGGGACTTTAGGAACTCCTCCTGCATGCCTTTATACCGGCCTTTCAGGAAGAGCTCCGCCCGGACGCGATGTCCTTCTTCGAGCCATTGGGCGACCTTTTTGGCTCGCAGGAGCATGTCATTTTCGCTCGTGCCGACCTTGATCTGGACCTCTTTGGTCTCAGACACCTTGGCTTTCGCCCGGGCGGCACTCTTTTTCTTGCTCTGCTCGTATTGAAACTTACCATAATCCATCACTTTCGCAACGGGCGGCACGGCCGTGGGCGAGATTTCGATAAGATCGAGCCCGGCGACTTCGGCCGCCTTCAATGCCTCGGCAAGTGAAATAACCCCGAGGTTTTCCCCCTGGGCGCCTATGACGCGAAGCTCCTTGGCGCGGATTTCGCGATTGATGCGGATTTTCTCGACAGCGTTATTCACGTGTGTACTCACAGTAGCATACAAACGTGATAATACAATGAACTGTGGTGGTGTGTGGCTCGTCTCAGGGTCGGCTCACGAATGGGTTGTCTTTTATGTAGAAGCGCCAGGGGAGGTCGGTGCCGTTTGTGATGCCGATCCGGCCGGAGATGCCGATAGCTTCCGGTGGCAGCTCGGGCGCGTCATAGATGGCAAGGTCGCCGCCGACGGGAGATTTGTTTTCGTGCGCACCGATGCCGAAGGCTTGGCAGAATTTTGCGGGGCCGGAGCAGAGGTTTTTGAGTACGTCTGTCTTTCTGCGGCGCTTCATGAGTGGGATGCCGGCAATCGGCTCGACGGCGCGGATCAAGACGCCGCCCGTGCTGCCTTTGTTGGTCGTAGTGTTCGCACAGTAGTGCATGCCATAGGTGAAGTAGACATACCAATGGCCGTAGGTCTCGCGCATGGGTGCGCTTCGGGGCGTGAGCTTGTACGCGTGCGAGGCGGGGTCGGTGGTGTAGGCCTCGGTCTCGACGATGATGCCTTCGCACGATCCTTTCTTTATGATCTTGCCCAGCAGCTTGGGCGCGAGCTCGACGGCATCACGCGCAAACCATTCTTGAGGAAGTGGGCGCATGGCGCCAGCATACCTCACGGCGCTTTCATGCGCGATGCCTATGATGAAGGTATGGCCGCGAAGAAAAGTATCGGACGTTCGACCCGAAAGTACAGCCGAGGCGCTTCGCGTAAGGCCGGTGAAGCCCTGCACAAATATAAGCATGGAGAACTCAAAGGCGGTCGAGGAAAACGCGGTAAAGCCAAAAGCCGGAAACAAGCGGTCGCCATCGGGCTTTCGGAGGCGCGCCGTGCGGGAGAGAAGGTTCCGCCACCGCCGCGACGTTCACGTAAGAAATAAGAACTATATGCTGATCATCCTTGCAATCATCTTGCTCATAGCGTGGTTCCTCGGGATCATCGGGGTGTACACCCTGGGCTGGTTCGTGCACATCCTGCTCATCCTAGCGATCATCGCGCTCATTGTGGCAGTCATAAAGCGTGTTTAACGCTCAGTAATCTGATCCGGACTCTTGATAACGATCTCGGCATGGCTCTGGTAGGACGTGATCGGGCCGGTAACCGTGAGAGCTTTGCCTTGGTAGCGAGTGACTGAGCCGAATTTGGCTGTGTCGCCTGCGAAGATGACTGCCGAGAACGGACAGGTACGATAGCTGGTGCAATAGTCGAAAAAGACGGCGCCGCTTTTTGTCGTGTGCACGTTCACGACGGTGCCGTAGATGGTGGCGGTTTCGCCGATGTGCTGCGGCGCGTCGGTGTAGGAGTAGGTGCCGGAGGGGGTGCCCGGCGCGGCGCTTTGCGCCGCGCCGGGCGCATTGGCGGCGAGCAGTTTTTCCAAGATCGCCTCGTACGCAGTGCGAAGCCCGGGATCGGAGCCGATTTCAAGCACCTCGTCGTTGCTTTGTGTTGCGCGGCTCGTCCAGTTGTAGCTGCCGCTCGCGTAAGCCTTTTCCGTGACGAGCGCTTTGATGTGCATGATGCCGTCCGGGTGCTGCTGCGTTTCGATGGGGATGCCTGCCGCTGTGAGTTTCGCAATGATGCCTGCTTCATACGAGGTGGCAGCATTCTCGCGATCCATGAGGCCGCGCACGTCCACGCCGCGCTCTTTGGCGCGCACGAGCGCGTCAGCGACGTCGTCGAGCGTGAACTCGTAGATGGCGAAGTACACGTGCTGCTGTGCATCGTCGATGAGCGCGATGAGCGCCTGATCGTTCTGCTTCTGGTCGAGGCTGTAGAGGACGCGGACGCTGCCGTCTGCGGGAATGAGCGCGGCGGCGCTTCGCGCCGCCGCGCCCTGTCCGGGGAGCGTGCGCGCACCAAACCCATACCCCGCAGCAAGCGCCAGGAGCATCGTTGCCGCCATCTTCATGCGCGTCGCTGTCATGCGCTTCACTCTAGCACGCACCCACTCTGCTACGATGGACGGGATGAATACTACGCGTCGCGAACGCCGCATCTATCGTTTCTTCGAGGTCAGTGTCGTGCTCAAAGGCATCGACGCAGCACTCGAGATCGTCGGCGGCGTGCTCGCACTCCTCGTGCCGCCCGCGTTTGTCGAGCATCTCGCGCTCTACTTCACGCGCGCCGAGCTGGGGGAGGATCCGCACGATTTCATCGCGACACATCTCGTGCAGCTCGCGCACCACTACGCTGCGGGCGGTGAGCTCTTCGCCGCGCTCTACCTTCTCACGCACGGTGTCGTAAAAATATTCCTTGTTGCGGGCCTCTTGCGCGATAAGCTCTGGGCGTATCCGACCTCGCTCGTGGTCTTCGGGCTTTTCGTTGCGTACCAGGTCTACGTGTACAGCCTCAGCCACTCGCTCGGGGTGGCGGCGCTCACGCTTTTCGATCTCGTGGTGATGTGGTTTATCTGGCTCGAATACCGAGTCGTCCGATTGCACGTGCGAACGGATCGCGGAGTTTCCGAAGGAGCGGATACATAGCCACCGCACTCACCGCAGCGATCGCGTAAGAGCCGACGATATCGAGCGTGTGATGCACGTGCGCCAAGACGCGCGCGCTGCCCACGAGAATCGCGAGTACCCACAGCAGTGCGCCTACCGAGAAGCTGAAGGGTGTGGCGATAGCTGCGAGCGTGCCGGTCAGGAGCGCGTGGTCGCTCGGGAAGCCATTATCGGCGGCGTGTGAAATGAGCGGCGTCAGGCCCTCCGAAACGAACGGCCGCGGATCATAGAAAAGGTGCCCGGCAAGCACGCTCAAAAGGAAGCTCACCGGCAGCACGAGAAGCGCAAACAGCAGGAATTCCGTTCGGCGCTTCGTGAAGAGCCCGTATCCGATGAAGAGTGCCACGGAAACCACGTACACATACTTTGCGACGAAGATGATAAGACTGTCAGGCATAGCTGTAGTGTAGCAGATGCTGTGCGACGGAGCTTCTCATCTTTTCTTCATAGGGCGCATGGTATGTCTTCGTGTGGACGTGCTCATTCGGCGTTCTTTACAAAACCACACACCACCATCACGGAGGTCTCTTATGCTGCCTGCACAAGGATTGATCGTTGCCGAATTGAATGGTGTTGACGCGGTAATCAAGCAGACAGCTGCCGGTCAGGTGCGGCTGGTCATGGTTTTCGATACGTGTGTCCTTCCGGTAGAAAGCGATTCGAGCAGATTCGCGCGCCTCTATCGGAAGCTCGACGGTCTCGTGGGTGAGGAGAAACTGCGCGGGCCTCTCGGTGATACGGCTCCACTGGCGGTCAGGAGGTTCTCGTACCTCTACGCAGGGACGGTCGTGGCTCTGCTCTTGCTCCTCCGGGAGCGGGGCGTCCTGATTCGGATAGCGCAGATCCTCGGTGCGGATGACGGGGCGCTTGCCCAGATAAAGCGAGAGCTCAGCTGTTGGATCGATCATGAAACCACGTTCTGCCGGAACGCGCGTCGCGCTCCCAAGACTCTCGCTATGAGAAAGGGAAGCAAGGAACTCGCATTGCTGCTGGTGCTTGCTGTCGTCTGTATCGGGCTGTGGTGTTTGTGGTGATGCAAGCTCTCGCTGCGCCTTCGGGCGCACGAGAGCTTTTTAGGGAGACTGCAAATTCTATGGGAGGAGGATGTGACGTGTCAGACGTAGAGGTGCCAAGCAAGGAGAGAATCACTGCCGAAGATGTCGCGCGGTATGGCTCGAAAGAAAATGCGCTCGCGATAGCTATCTGCAAGCAACTTCTCGAAAACCGGAAGACCACAGAGATTGAGGTCATCCTGAGTATCGATACCCAGAGTCTGTGGGGCGCATCTTTCATGGAGGCTGCATTCCCCTCCGGGAACATCGCGGTAAGGATGAAAGAGGAAGGGAGACGATACCTGCACACGACCCTCCTGCGAGAATACGTCCAGCGTGAGCTTGAGCTCCTGGACCCGAACGCCGCGGCGAAGCTGCAAGATACCCAAGGCGTTGCTGTCGTCGTTGCCGGCACCGGAGGTATTGAGGTGTATGCCGCATGACCAGAGATACTTATAAAAGGTGCGGCTCATGCGAGTTGGCACCTTTTCTTTCTCCGTGAGAGAATGCTCGCGGATTGATATGGGCTGATCGGGAGTATTCAACTGTCGCATTTCCAACCACAGGAGAGAGGCCATGACTACGAAAGTGTGCACATACGACCTTATTGGCGACGGGGCGGACCATCTTGGCGAAGAGCTTCTTCGGTACGGCTCGTCGAAGAACATGGCTTTCGTCGACGAACGCAAGGCTCAAATCGAGACGCGGGGAAGTAAAGGTGTCGAGGCAATCTTTATTCGCAGCATACCCCGTCCGCTTGCGGCGGGGTTCCTCAGCCGAAAGTCTGAAAACGTTCGGTTTTCAGGTATCCTGTGCGCATGGGCGTCATCCATTCGAACCACTGCGTGTACGATGCGCACTATCACCTCGTCTTTCCCGTCAAATATCGCAAGGCGCTCCTCGACGGCATCATCCCGAGCGCAATCCTGGAAATCGCCAAGGAGATCGAAGAGCGGTATGACATCACGTTCGAGAAGATCGGCACCGACGGCGACCACATCCATTTGCTCTGCTCCTTCCACCCGAAGTATGCGGGTGCCGAGGTCGTTGGAATATTCAAAAGCATCACCGCCCGAGAATTATTCAGGCGATTTCCTGAATTGCGCAAGCAGCTCTGGGGTGGAGAGTTCTGGAGCGATGGCTACTATTTAAATACGGTCTCGGAGCGCGGCAACTGGAAGACGGTTGAGCGGTACGTCGCCAACCAAGGAAAGACGAG
>JAJYJQ010000006.1 GCA_021789225.1 bacterium
CCCGCCGCGTTTTGCTATACTGCGGGGACTATTGTTTACCTCTGTCTTGCATGAAACTTCTTGTCGCTCCACTCACCGTATCAATAGTCGTGCTGGCGGCGGTGTTCTTCTGGGGTGGTTCCGGTGCGCTCTTTATCGCGTTTGCGCTTGCGGTGCTCGAAGTGACACTCTCCTTCGACAACGCCGTCATAAACGCGCGTGTATTGGAAAAGATGAGTGCACGTTGGCAGCGGCGCTTTCTCACATGGGGCGTGCTGGTGTCGGTGGGGGTCGTGCGGTTCGTTTTGCCGGTGCTCATCGTCAGCACGATCGTCGCCCTCTCGCCAGTACAGATCGCAGCGCTCGCGTTTGCTGATCCGGCAAAATACGCCGCCCTTGTCGCCACGGCCGAGCCGGCCATCAAAGCCTTCGGCGGCACATTCCTGCTCCTCGTGTCGCTCCGGTATTTCTTTAACAAAGAGAAGGAAGTGCACTGGATTGCGACGATAGAGCGCCGGCTGGCGCGCTGGGGAGAGGTAGAGGCGATCGGCATCGCCTTCGCGCTCATAGCGCTCTTTATGGTTGCTACACTTTCCAGCGCGCCGCACGCGCTTATTCTGGAGAGCGGACTCATCGGCACCGTGCTGTTTATCGCAATGGAAAGCATCACGCGCGCGCTTGGGGTTGAAGCGCGCGCGGCGGCGAGATCCAGCTTCGCACTCTTCGTGTATCTCGACGTACTCGACACGGCATTCTCGCTCGACAGTGTGGTCGGCGCATTTGCTATTACGACGTCTGTACCGGTGATCGTGGCAGGGCTTGGCATCGGCGCGTTCTTCGTGCGCTCGCTCACCCTCATGCTGGTGCGCGGCGGAACGTTGAAGAAGCTGCTGTATATCGAACACGGTGCGTATTGGGCGATTTTCGCGCTCGCACTCTGCATGTTTGGCGCGCTCATCGTGCCGATTCCTGAGTGGTTCGTGGCGAGTGTCGGGCTGCTCCTCGTGCTCTTTGCGTACCTTTCCTCCCGGCGAGTCCTGGCATACGAGCCAGAGGTGATACGCTAGCAGTATGTTGTACACCCGGAAGGGAGACACGGGGACGACGAAGATTTTCGGGTGCGACCAGCGCTTCTCGAAAAGCTCGGCTGTTGCTGAGGCGCTCGGCGCAGTCGACGAACTGAATTCGTTTCTCGGTCTGTGCAAGGTGCGCGCGAAGGAGACGGAGCTCTCAGTGGGGGAGCGGGCGGTGTCCGCGCTCGTGGAGGAGGTGCAGCAAAATCTGTTCATCGTACAGGCGAGGCTTGCGGGGGCGGACAAGCATCTCGCGCGAGAGAAAATCGCGGTGATGGAACAAGCTATCGGCGACATAGAGACCGTGCTGCCGCCCATCACCTCGTTTTTCGTCTCGGGCGGCACCGAGCTAGCGGCACTTTTTGATGTGGCGCGTACCATCGCGCGTCGGGCAGAGCGGCGCGTTGTCGCGCTCTACAGGGAGCAAGGCGAGAAGAGTGCGGTCTATGGCAAAGATCCGACGAACTCAGCGCCCGACATCCAGGAACCGATACTCGCCTACCTCAACCGTCTCTCTTCGCTCCTCTATGCGCTCGCGCGCCTCGCAAACCATGCAGCGGGCATCACAGAAGACGCGCCGACATATCGGTAGCGCTTTCTCCTTACGGGTGCGCATGGTATAACTGTTTCGTTCACGCCATGGCGGCTATGGTGTAACGGTTAACACTGGAGATTGTGGTCCTCCCAATCCGGGTTCAATTCCCGGTAGCCGCCCCTGATTCACAGACCGTCCAGGCTCATGACATTTTCAATAGGGAGGAGAGACACTAGGGTGTCCGCATCCTCTACGCGTATGGATCATCCGTTTTTCGGTGCACTCATGCTCATTCTCATTATTATCGGTATCGCCGCATGGTTTTTCCGGGAATCGTCCCAAACGCACTATTCTCCGGTGCGCGAGGTGCACTTCGTGCCGGAAAACCTCTTCCGGCCCTGAGATGCGCACGCCGTGGACGGCTTTGCTATACTAGAGTCATGTTTAATTTCAAAGAACTGCTTGCGCTGGTTGTGCTTATTTTCGTGCTTGGCATTGCCGGATTCCTCTATAGGAATGCCATGGAGCGCCCGACCTTCGGAGGACCACATGCCACCACCACGGCGTGCACTCTCGAAGCGAAGGTGTGTCCGAATGGGGAATCGGTGGGGCGCGCGGGTCCGACCTGCGCGTTTGCATCGTGTCCGCCACCGAATGTGGAGTTGCCGAGCGCCGGAATCGCGTTCGTGCTCCCCGAAGGGTATGCGCCGATGGCGACGAGCTCGCTCGCAAACCCGGCGATAGTCGCTGCGTACGAAACGATCGCGCCTACCGAAGCGAGCACGACGGCGACCATCACCATTTCCCAGTATCCGATTCCGGAGGGGAAGACGGCTACGCAGGTGATCCTCTCTGAAACGGTCCTTGACCCGTCCGGTCTCTCGCCGCAGTCGCTGCAAAAATTCGCCAGTACGACGCTCGGCGGCAGCACCTTCCTGCAGATCCAGATCGGCCGTTTCGAGGGGCAGGTTCGGACCGCGTACTACCTTCCGCGCGCGCATGACGCGCTGCGCTTCGACGTCATTGAGCGCAATGTCACCAATTGGACGAGCCCCGCGCTCTCGGTTGGCGACTTGCCCGGGCACCGCGCTATCCGCACCCTGCTCTCGACCCTCCAGGTGCGCACCCAATAAACCCCCGTTCTCCCATCTGGTATGCTACGGGCATACCCCTCATCCATATGCGTATGTCAGACAATGCTCAACATCCTTTCCTGAACGGGCATGGGCGGCCTGTGCGCTTTGCACTCATCGCCGTGCTCGGTATGCTCGCCATCTTTCTACTCGCCGAAACGGTGGATGTGGTGAAGGGAATCGGAGAGCCGCCTCCTTCGCCCTCAGACACCATCGTCGTGTCGGGACAAGGGAAGGCTACGGCTATCCCGGATATCGCGACCATCACATACACCATCACGAAGACCGCGGACACGGTCGCTGATGCCCAGGCCGAAGCAACGCACGTCGAAGACGCGGCGCTCACGTTCCTGAAGAAGCAGGGTGTTGCCGAGGCGGACGTCCGCACGACGAGCTACGAGATCAATCCGCACTACGAGTACCACACGTGCTTTGAGGGCGTGTGTCCGGCACCCAAGATCACCGGCTATGACGTATCGCAGGCCGTCTCGGTGAAGGTGCGCGATATCAAGACCGTGGGGGACGTGATCGGTGGCTTGGGCGAGGTCGGCGTGACGAATCTCTCAGGCCCGTCATTTGCCGTGGATGATCCGACGTCGGTCGAGGCACAGGCGCGTGCGGAGGCTATCACCAAGGCCAAGGCGCAGGCCAAGGAGCTCGCAGGGCAGCTCGGCGTGCGTCTCGTGCGCATCGTGTACTTCAATGAGCAGACGCCGTCATCGCCTCCTATCCCGTACGGCATGGGCGGCGGGGAATCGTTCGTGAAAGCTGCGGCCCCGTCGGTTCCGACCGGCCAGAATGAATACACGGTCAACGTCTCGATTACGTACGAGATTCGGTAGGGCAGCGGTCGGGCAAGGCAGACCCAATCAAACCCAAGCGCGGCGGCCAAAGGCCGCCGCGCTTGGGTTTTGTGGCGTTGACAGCCGGCGCACCCCGTACTATCATAGGCGTGTGAAAAGAAGCCCGCAGGGCTTTTTTATTTGGTAATCGGAATCTAATTCAAAATAACCGTATGACCAAAATCACAAGCCCACTTGGCAGCCGAAGCGGCAAAAATCCTGCTGCGACGCTGCTTCGGCACTCCCGACGTATCACCAATACGCCGGAAGCGCCTCATTGCGTCTCGCGACGGATTTTTGCCGCTTCGCCGCGCCATTATTTTGAATTAAATTCCTCGTTAGCTGTATGAACGCACTAACCACCTATCTGAAGAACGTCCGCACGGAACTCTCGCATGTCACCTGGCCGCCGACGAGTCGCGCCATCGCGCACACGTTCATCGTGATCGGCATCTCCGTCGCGACGGCGGTATTCATCGGGGTGCTCGACTATCTCTTTACGAGCGGCGTGAGCCGTGTGGTCGGCGCGTAATCTTTTCGCCTATGGAGCACACGAACGAGACATCCCGTCAGGTACCCGCTGATGCGCGCTGGTACGCCATCCACACGTACGCCGGCTATGAGAAGGCGGTGGAGCGCAACCTGAAGCAGCGCATCGAGTCGCTTGGCATGGAAGACAAGATTTTCGATGTGGTCGTGCCGACCGAAAAGAAGATCCGCGTGAAGGGCGGCAAGCGCACGGTCGAAGAAGAGAAAATCTACCCCGGCTACATCCTCGTCCGCATGATGGTGGACGACGACTCGTGGTTTGTCGTGCGCAACACGCCGCGCGTGACCGGCTTCGTCGGTAGCGGCACCACGCCGGTGCCGATGGATGAAGCGGAAGTCGCCTCGCTCATGAAGCGTATGAACGCCGAGGCGCCGAAGCATAAGATCGACCTTGTGAAGGACGATCCGGTCATCATCGCCGACGGTCCATTCAAGGACTTGGAGGGCAAGGTGGGCGAGGTAGACGAGGAGCGCGGGAAGGTGAAAGTGATGGTCGCGATGTTCGGCCGCGAGACGCCGGTCGAGCTGGACTTTTTGCAAGTGCGTAAACTTTAGTGTAGAGTCTCCAGACATATGGCAAACGTCGTAAAGAAAATCAAACTTCAGATTCCGGCAGGGAAGGCAACACCGGCGCCTCCTGTGGGTACCGCGCTCGGTCCGGCCGGTATCAACATCGGTGACTTCGTGAACAAGTTCAACGAGGCCACGCGAGACCGCATGGGCGACATCATCCCGGTGGAGATTTCCGTCTACGAGGATCGCACGTACACCTTCATCATGAAGACGCCGCCGGCGTCGCGCCTCGTCCTCAAGAAGCTTGGCATGGAGAAGGCCTCGCAGAAGCCGGGACACTCCCGCGCGGGCACCATCAGCAAGGCGCAGGTGCGCGAGATCGCCGAGCAGAAGATGCCGGACTTGAACGCCGCTTCCATTGAAGCCGCCGACCGCATCATCGAAGGCACAGCCCGCTCGATGGGTATCGAGGTGAAGTAATCTAACGCGCGACAGCGCAAGCAAACCGGCGCGGCCTCACGGCCGCGCCGGTTTGCGTTTTGCTGCGCGGCCGTGTAGGGTGGCGGCAGACCTGTAATAGCTATTTCAAATCAACCACAGGAGGGAACGCGTGAGACCGCTTTATAGGGTTCCTCAAACCGCGGGTGAGATGCACGGACTGCTCGTCCGGTACGGCATCCCGACGGAACAGTACGGAAAGGGTAAGGCAAAAACCATAGAGCAACTCTTTGAGGAGGTGCGGAAAAGAGAGTGCACTCTGGTCACTGAAAACGGCCGGCTTCTTCGGCTCACTGAAGTCGCCTGTCTCTTCGTCTATCAGGGCGGTAACGTCTTGGCCGAAGACAAACAGGTTTTCCCTGATGGGCGAGAACGGAGGCGCACGCTCGATGCGTCTGTGGGGGAGAAGATTAAAGCGGGCGATTCTCCTTGTGATGCGGTGAAAGAGATTACTCGGGATGAGCTGCCTACACTTCAGTCCTACACAGCTGCCGTGGAGGAGCTTAATGATCGGGTGGATCGAAATGAAAGCCCGAGCTATCCTGGCCTTCCGACCGCCTACCGCAAGTAATTCTTCCAGCTGGAGGTTCCTCTGGAACTGGAAATGCCGCTCGTGGTCACGGAGTCGGATGGCAAGACCGTCTACTACCGGTGGGACAAACGGGCGGCGTAATGCCACTCCTGGGCACGAATGCTAAACGCTCGCTAAGGTCACATGACCGCAGCGGGCGTTTTTTATTGCAGTGCAGCAAGCAGTTCGATAGGGGAAGGGTACTGAAGGCACGTGAGCGACGGGTTGGTTTCTTTCACGTACACGAGCGCAGTATGAATGCCAAGTGCCGCCGGTATCTCGTGGTCGATGCGGATGCGGTCGCCCACGTAGAGGAATTGTTCGGGCGCGTAGTCTGGATAGAGCGCAAACCAACGCTGATAACTTTCGCCACTGGATTTGGAAGAATCATCGGCAGTGATGATGTGGGTGAAGGTGTGGGGTGCGAGCGTTATGGCGGCAAGTTTGAGATCGGTCTGGCGCTTGCTGGAACCAGTGATGAGATCGACGCCCTGGTAGGCGCTGTGGAGGCCTGCGAGGAGTTGGTTCAGTTCTGGATCTGGCGAGAGCACCGATGCGATGTCTGCCTTTTCGAGGGCTTCCTGCACGAGCTCAGCGGCATTTGGAAGGCCAAGATCGAGGAGTGTCTGGCGTCCGCTCAATCCGGCACCTCCGCGGTAGCGTTCGTTGAAAAGTGTCCTCGCGTTTTCGAGAGAGACATTCTTATGCTCGGCGATTTTTTCGTACAGATAGCCCTGAATTTTTTCGTCGATGAGCGGCGACTTTGGATAGAGCGTCTGGTCGAGATCGAAACCAACGACGCGAATATTTGCGATCCAATCAGGCCTCTCCGTTGACATAGAGAATGCTCGCAGTGCCGAGAGGAACCGAAAGGCGCTCTGCGTATGCATTCGCGAGCGCGGAGACGAGCTTCAGATCGGCTGCGGTATCGGGGGTGTGGTTTGTAAAGACGGCGGTCGTCTGGATTTTCTTGCCAAATACGTTTGCCTGGAAGAAAGCGAGGTGGTCGCCCTGAGGGTCGGTTTTGCCGGCTTGGTGGGTAGTGAGGACGGGGTTGTTGTGTGCGCCACCTTTCGTTTCGAGATAGGTGATGGCGCGGTCGAGTGTGTCGACGCCCTCGAAATTGCGGATGCGCTCAATGAACGAATTGGCGAACAAAGCTTCTTTCGCAAGCGGTGCGGTGAAGTACGAGACACCCGCGTGTGCGATAGGTCGCACGTTTTCGCCAAGCAAGTGCGGGCCGCTCTCGCGGCTGACCTCGCCCTCAGGCTTTGATGGTTCGGCGATAATCTTGCGCACGCGCTGTTCTTCGGTAAGGAGTAGGATGTTGCCGCGCGAGGAAAGCATATACAGGTCGCCGCCGGGAAGGCCGAGCGTATCGCGCATGGTCGATACGTATGCGTCATAGAGGCCGAAAATGTTTTCGGGATAGGCGTTCGGGAGGTTGTGCGCGCGGGCGATATGGAAAGAGTGCAGCTTGCCATCCTTCTGGAAAAAGATGTCGTGCGTGAGGCAGGGGTCGTGGGTGTACTCGTTGCGACCCGTGTCCGGATTTACCGATATCCCCATGTCGACGGTCGGATCGTAGCGTTGGATGAGTGTCGCACGCGATAGGTCCTTCTTGAGTTCCTGGGGTGTCGTTTCAAGTTGATCGAAGCCGAAGTGCGCGCGGGTGCGCTGGCCATAGCTGTAGTCGCCATCGTGATCGAAACGGAGGAGCTGCTCTTTGTAGGCGGTGCGCATCGCATCGGCGGAAAGGTCGCCCTGTGTGTAGATTGCCGGCGTGTGGGCGAGCGCATTTGCGGCGTCGCGATAAATTGCGAGTGCAACTGCGGTGCGTGCCAGGCCTTTACGCTCGTCGCCGTGAGCTTCGGTGAGACCCTCGGTATACACCTTCATGAGAAGGTTGCGGTGCACGTCGAGGAACGAGTCGCTTTCTGCGATGACAAGCGGCAAGGACTCCGTGTTCACTTTGAAAATGCCTGGGAAGTCTTGGATGAAGGAATAGCCGAGCGTGAGGGCGATATGGGCACGTCCGATCTGCCCGCCGACATCCATGCGATGCAGGACATCCATCTCGTAGTCCTGGAAGCGGTTCTTTTCGGCGAGCCAGCGGAATATGCCGCTTGCGCCTGTCGAGCGCAGGTCGAACACCTCGGCGCAGGTGTCGAATGCCATGCACATGACCGAAAGTTCGTTATCTGAGAGGCCGACTTTGTAGTAGTACTCCTTGTCGGGGATGAGTGAGAGCGTTGGTTCGAGTAGGATCTCCTCGATGCCGTGAATATCGTTCTCGACAACAAAGGGCGTGACACGCTCGCCGGTCGCTCGTTCGACATTGAGGCGATTCAACTCGGCACCGATGAGAAGCTGCTCGAGCGGGGAGAAGAGCGTTTTGCGTACGCCGAGAAAACGCATGAGCGAATACTCCATGCGGAAGTCATCGTCACCGCGGATGAAGTACGTTGCGTCGCCGATGCGAATGTCTAGGCGCAGATGACCCTCGTCAAGACTGGCACGAAATGGCGCGGGGAAGGGCGCAGTGTCCGGCGCAATCTCGACTCGGGGCGGTTGAAGTTGCTGGAAGTCTTTCGGGTCGAGTTCGACAGGCGGTTTCTCTTTCTGGGGAAGTGCGCGCACGAGCTCAATCAGGCTGTTGAGCGTATCGAAGTATTTTTTGCCCTTCGTGTTCGCCTTGGCGAGGAATGCGACGATATCGGCGGGCACGCGTTTCGACTCGGCGAGCCATGTAAGGTACTCGTCTACGATAGCGGTACTCTTTTTGTTCTGGGACATGAAGAGCGGCAAGACCGTGATGTGCTGCCGAAATGCATCGAGGATGTCGCGTGAGAGGTTGGGGTAGTGCGCTGATGCTGCGACGCCATCTGCGATAGCATTATTCCCTCGATCCTCGTCAAAGCCGTTCATGAGCGCGAGCAGGAGATTCGTGCTTGGCGAGAACGTCAGCGACTCCTCGGAGAAGAGGATGAGATGAGTCATGGTCGGGTGGGCGAGCGAGTTGAGGATCATGCGCTCGGTCCCGTCGCGGTTGACGATCAGCGGGCCGAGCACGGAGACGGCGCCTCGATTGGTTTCTTTGATGTCGTTGTACACCTGACCCGGGGCAGACGTATTCGTGCAGATGCCAATATGGCCATCAGCCGCATCTGGAGGCGTGAGGAGAAGTGCGTCGACGATAGGGAATCGAGGGCGGGATTTTTTTATGTTCGATTGGTCCATGCTGCAGGTAAAAGCTCATCGAGAGTATACACGGCGGTCGCATCGGTCTCCATGGCAAAAAGATGCACATGAGGCTCGCTTTCAGTTGCGCGTGCTGTGTCGGCGAGGAACTGCCGGCAGCAGCCGCACGGGCTTGCAGGAACATCCTTGAATTTTGACGAAGCGAGCGCGAGGTGGGTGAACCCGGTAGCGCCATCCAGGAGCGCATGTATGAGCACTGCCATTTCGGCATGGGCGCCGAGGCGTTCATCGGGCGTGGAGTACTGTCCGCCGAAGTAGAGGGCTCCATCGGTGGCGCGGACTGCGGCGCCGTAGCCGGATGCGCCATCGCGCGTCGGGAAATTGCGGGTGATGCCATCGCGCGCCGCTTTCTTTAATGCAGATGTTAGGTCGTCTCCGACAGCATCCGCAGGAATCTTTGCGGGGGCGAAATCGCGTGCCGCGAGCGACGCGAGGCGTGGCATTTGAGATGCGTATGAGGGAAGCATAGTTCGCGCGTCGTCAGTGGCAAAGACCGTCGTGCCGTGAGTACTGCGGAGCGTGTACTGGATGGGTGTACCTGTGCGTGTGCTATGGTCGGCAAGAAGCTTGAGCACGAGCGGCGAGACGGTTGCCGATGTTTCGGTCACGGTCGTTTCAACGGCGAGAATCTCGGTGTCATTGTGATGTACGGCACGCACGAGCGCGGCGAGCTCGGCAGGAATGTCGAGAATGTGCGTTGCGTTTGCGATACGCGCACCTGTGTAGATCCGTCCTGAACGGGTTATTGCGCGCGATGAGATGGTGCGGTCAATAAATTTCGACATTGCTTCGCAGCTTGCTCACTTTCAGACCCGCAGCTTCCCAATCATAGTGCAAAGTTTTCTTGATGAAATCGTTCAAGAGGTGAATTTTGTCGCGTTCCAGTTTGTGATACATCTTTTCGGACTTCTTGCTCGACAGACGTATCGAAGGACGGAAGGGAACAGGGAACGCATAGTACGGGTAAAGGTGCTCGGCCTTTTTTTCGGGTTCAACGAGGAGCACGGTCATCGGCTCCTTAATCTTTTCGAGCACGTAGTCGAGGCGATGGGCGCCGTCGCACACGATATAGAACGTGAACTCGCCATCGTGGCCGAGGCCGTAATTGAGAATCGGCACGTTCGAATTGAAGATATCAAGGTGGTCGATCGTGCTCACTTCGTCGATGTAGAACGAGCGGAGGTATCGCTCGGAGAGCGGGTGCAGGTTGCCGAGCGCGTCTTTCACGTATGCATCTTTAAAACGTTTCAAAAGGCGCGGAATATCGAGGTAGCCGTCCTTGAGGTGGTACGTATGCTTCTCGACAACGGGCGGGAGGACGTGGAATTCGCCGCGACCTTCCCAGGCGTATTCGACCGCGCGGCGGAGCTTGCTGAGCTTCATGTCGTGCGCGAGCAGGAACGCGTCGACTTCTTCGACGATCTTGCTCTGATTTTCATAAATCGTCGGCTGGGGCGTAAAAAGCGGTTCGCGCTTTCGGCCGATCTGAATCTCAGGCGAGGTTCCGGGAGAGGATTGCGGATAGACGGTCGTGAGTGAGACCCGCGCGCTCTTGTAAGGGTAGAGATTATTGCCGCGTTTATCGTAGAGACCGCGGAAGATGATGTGGCGGAGCATGTCCTCCATCGACCGCAGAGAGTGCACCCGTTTCAGCGTAATCTGGCTCATCGAATGCCCGCAGTGTATCACGCGAGCAAAGGCTGTGCTTCTTGACGACGAGGCTTCGTTGATGTGCTACAATCGCGTTGCATGAAGGTGCCAATTCGTCGCTTTGATACGGAATTGCCGCTCCCGGCATATCAGACCGCAGGTGCGGCAGGAATGGACTGTACTGCGCGCGTGGATACGACCATCGCGCCGGGCGCGTGCGGCTATGTGCCGCTTAATATCGCACTCAAGCCGCCACGCGGGCATTTTGTGCTGCTCTCGGCGCGCAGCTCGCTCCACAAACGCGGACTCATGTTTGCAAATGGTGTGGGCATCATGGACGAAGACTTTTCGGGTGATGGCGACGAGTATCGCGCGGTGCTCTACAACTTCAGCGATGCTCCGGTCGAGATTAAGCGCGGCGAGCGCATTGCGCAGATGATCATTCTGCCATTCGATCGTGTGGAGTGGGACGAAGTCGAGACGCTCGGGTCGCCCGATCGAGGTGGCTTTGGCACGACAGGAAACTGATTTGAGTATGTACGACTTTCTTGAACGAGAAGATGCAGAGGTGTATGCGGCGGTAGCGGGGGAGGAGCGCAGGGAGGCCGAGGGGCTGGAGCTGATCCCGTCGGAAAACTATGTGTCGCGTGCGGTGCGCGAGGCGATGGCCTCGGCGCTCACCAACAAGTACGCAGAGGGCTACCCTGGCAAGCGCTACTACGGCGGCCAGGCGTTTACGGACGCGGCAGAAACACTCGCTATCGAGCGCGCGAAAAAGCTCTTTGGCGCACAGTTTGCAAATGTGCAGCCCTTGGGTGGCGCAAACGCAAACATTGCGATGTATTTTGCGCTCCTTGAGCCGGGCGACACGGTGCTCGGGATGGAGCTCTCACACGGCGGGCACCTCACGCATGGCCACCCCGTGACGTACCTCACAAAGATTTTTAACTTCGTGCGCTATGGCATGAAGAATATCGAGACGGGCGAGATCGACTATGACGAGATGCGTCGCGTTGCGAAGGAGGTGAAGCCGAAGATCGTGCTCGCGGGCTTTTCCGCGTATCCGCGCGAGCTCGACTATGCGAAGTTTGTGGAGATTGCGCGTGAAGTGGGTGCGCTCGCGGTGATGGATGTGGCGCACATCGCGGGGCTCATTGCAGGTGGCGCAGCAAAGAATCCTTTTGATGCGGGGTTCGATATTCTTACGACAACGACGCACAAGACGCTGCGCGGTCCGCGTGGCGGCATGATCCTTACACGTGAGAGCGAGGAGCTTGCGAAGAAGATAGACAAGAGCATCTTCCCGGGGCTCCAGGGTGGTCCGCACATGAACAACATTGCTGCGAAAGCGGTTGCGTTCGGCGAAGCGCTCCGACCGAGTTTTACAACGTATGCGGCGCAGGTGGTGAAGAATGCACAGGCGATGGCCGAGGTCTTTGCGGCACATGGCGCGCGTATGATCACGGGCGGCACGAGCAACCATCTCATCCTGCTCGATGCGCAGACCTCATTCGGTATCTCGGGCGGGGAGGCGGAGACGCTCCTCGACCGCGCAGGTATCACCCTCAACAAGAACGCGATTCCGGATGACCCGAGGAAACCGATGGATCCTTCAGGTATCCGCTTCGGTACGCCGGCCTTGACGACGCGCGGATTCGGCGAAGCTGAATCCGCGCAGGTTGCAGCGCTCATGATCGACGTGCTCACAAAGCGCGACGGCGCGACGGTCGCTGCAGCTAGCAAGACCGTGCGCTCGCTCGCGGATGCGCACCCTATTCCGGAATCTTTCGCCTAATCAACAAGTTAAATACAACTTAAATATTGCTTAAGCTTTAGTTATCCATGCGTGTCCGTGTTGCGCACGCACCGTTCTATGCTATTTTCGTCACAGAATCAGTTCTGTAGTCTAGATGACCGGAGTCCACAAATCACCCGAACCGGGAGGAGTGAGTTATGTCGAGAACGAGGGTCGCTATCGAGTCTCCGCTCCGCGGAGACATGGAGAGGAACGTGGCGTTTTGCAGGAACGTCTGTCAGTATGCGGTTTCGCGAGGATATAACCCGTATGCGATGCATTTGTTTTTCCCGCAGTTTCTCGACGATAACGACGACGAGGATCGCCGTGTCGGTATCGAGTGCGGACTCGGATGGACCGATTTCGCAGAAGAGGTGTGGTTTTGCCTTCGCCCTAAAGATGCCGTAACGGAAGGGATGCGACTTGCAGCCGAGCGACATCAGGAATTGGTACGGGAAGGAAAGGAGCGAGTAATCAAATTTTATCGCTTCACCCAAGAAGGAGAGCTCATTGGTGAATGGCAGTTGCCGCACGCGGCATAATTCGAGAATCGTTCATTCGCCCCGCCCGTTTGAGGCGGGGTTGTTGATTTTTCAGATAGGTTCTACACTCGCGGTATGAAAGAACGAATGTATGCGGTGGTGGCGGAAGCGCTCGCGAAGATGGGTGCGGGTGAGGTTTCGTTTGCGGTCGAGTATCCGAGCGACCTCGCGCACGGCGATTTTGCGGTGAATGCGGCCATGGTCGCAGCGAAGAAACTCGGTAAAAACCCGCGCGAGATCGCAAGCGATCTCGCGCGTTCGCTTCAAGAATCGCTCGGCGCAGACGCTGCTTCGGTGGAAGTCGCCGGCCCTGGCTTCGTGAACGTGACGCTCTCGCAGGCGGCACTCCTCGCCGAGCTCGAAAACGCGCTTGCGGCAGGGGAGGCGTGGGGGAAGAGCCAGACGCACGAGGGTGAGCGCGTAAGCATCGAGTACAGCAACCCGAACCCCTTCAAGGAGATGCACATCGGCCACCTGATGAGCAATATCGTCGGCGAGGCAGTGTCGCGCCTCGTCGAGGGCGCAGGTGCGACGGTGATACGCGACACATTCGGTGGTGATGTTGGTCCGCATGTCGCGAAAGCGCTCTGGGGCTTGCGCGAAGCCGGCATTGCTGAGCCAGCAAGCGCCGCGGAGATCGGCAAGGCGTACATCCAAGGCTCGAACGCATACGAAGAAAGCGAGAAGGCAAAAGAAGAGATCGATCAGCTCAACGTCACGATTTACGATGCTGTCGCCAAATATCAGCGCGGGGAGGAGCTTGCTGCTGACGAACAACAGCTCGTAGAAACTTGGCGCACAGGGCGCGAGCTTTCCATGCAAGAGTTTCGTCGGCTGTTCGCACAGCTCGGTACGGAGCTCGACTATGAATTTTTCGACAGCGATACCATCGAGCCTGGCCTGCGCGTGGTCCACGACGGTCTGGAGAAAGGTATTTTTGAAAAGAGTGATGGCGCGGTCATCTATCGCGGCGAGAAGAAAGGGCTCCACACGCTCGTCTTCGTGACGAGTCGCGGCACGCCCACCTACGAGACGAAAGATGTCGGCCTCGCATTTTTGCGCGAAGAGCGCATCGTGTCGGACAAGGTCATCATTACAACCGGGGCAGAGCAGGTGGGGCATTTCGAGGTAGTGCTGGCGGCGCTTTCGGAGATTGCGCCGCAGGTAGCAGCAAAGACGCACCACGTGCCGCACGGGCTCCTGCGCCTCACCACCGGGAAGATGTCGTCGCGGAAGGGCAACATAATTACGGGCGCTGGTCTCATTCGCGACATGATCGAGAAGGCGAGCGAAAAGAATGCTGACCCGGTCGTGGCTGAGCAGGTGGCGATTGGTGCTATCAAATACATGGTGTTGCGCCAGTCACCTGGGGCAAACATCATCTTCGACCCGGAGCAATCGCTTTCGCTTGAGGGGGATTCGGGGCCGTATTTGCAGTACGCGCTCGTGCGTGCGCGCTCGGTACTGCGCGCGGCGGAAGAGGCAGGGAAGGGTGCGAGCGCTACGGCGCTTACCGAAGACGCGCCCGAGGCACCGTACGAGATCGCGCGGCTCATTGCACGCTTCCCGGAGATGGCGGCGCGCGCCGAGGCGCTCCTCGCGCCAAATCTCCTCGCCACGTACCTCACCGAGCTTGCGGGCGCGTGGAACTCTTTCTATGCAAAAGAGCGCATCGTGGGCGGGCAGTATGAAGCGCACAAGCTCTCGCTCGCGCGCGCATTCGCGCAAACCATGCAAAACGGCCTCACCCTCCTCGGTATCCCCACGCCGGAGAAGATGTGATTGCACGCACCGCGCGTGCGTGATATTTTCAAACGCGGAACAGAATAGGGTCCGCGTACATGTCGTGCGCGGGAAAGAATAAGGGAAGAGAAAAGGAGCAGAAGATGACGGAACCGGAGAATGCTACGCAAGTCGCACGGGAAAAGGTCAACGGTCTGATTGCTCTCGCCCAGGTGTATGGCGGAGTGAAAAACCTCCTCAAGGCGTCCTACGAGGACGCAGGCACCGTCTATTCCGAGGAAGAAATCAATGCCACCACAGAACGGCTTGAGGCAGCCCTTGGAGCCAGAACGACCCCGACGGACATTTCTTTTCCCATCGCGCTTCATGCCTTCATCGCCAAGGCGAACGAGGAATCGAAAGACCGTGTTCTGCCTCGGACCAGCCGCTATTACCAGCAAGCCGGCTCGCACGGAGGTGCAGCAGCTTCCGCTGCGTGATTCGTTGGCGCGGTACCGCAAATGCTCGGGAGAAATCCCGAGCATTCCCTTTTTATCGCCAATCCGCTAGGATAGGCTTCATGGAAGGCTCATCGGGGGAAGCGGCCAAATCAGAGGTTTTGAAAAGGGAAGAAGCGACCCTTGCGTTCTGGCGCGAACACACTATTTTCCAGAAAACGCTTGAAAAAGAGGCGCCTAAAGGCGAGTACGTCTTCTATGACGGCCCGCCCTTTGCGACCGGCACGCCCCACTACGGCCACATCGTCGCGAGCGTCATGAAAGACGCCATCCCGCGCTATTTCACGATGCGCGGGTATCGTGTGCTGCGGAAGTGGGGCTGGGACACCCACGGTCTGCCGATCGAAAACATCGTCGAGAAGAAACTCGGCTTCACGCACAAGAAAGACATCGAGGCGTACGGCATCGAGAAGTTCAACGAGGAGTGTCGCGCGCAGGTGCTCGAGTACGCGGCGTACTGGGAAAAGTTCATCCCGCGCATCGGGCGCTTCGTGGACATGGACCATCCGTACACCACCATGGACGCGTCCTTCATGGAGAGCGTGTGGTGGGTCTTCAAGCAGGTGTACGACAAAGGGCTCGTGTACGAAGACTACCGCTCCATGCACATCTGCCCGCACTGCGAGACGACGCTGTCGCAGCAGGAAGTGGCGGAAGGGTACAAGGATGTGAAGGACATCGCGGTGACGGTGAAATTTAAAGTGACGAACCCGGAGAAGCTCGGGCTCAAAGGCGACGTGTACCTGCTCGCGTGGACGACGACGCCGTGGACGCTGCCGGGCAATGTGGCGCTCGCGGTGGGGAAGGATATGGAGTACGGCACATACGAAGCAAACGGGCAGACATTCATCGTCGCCGCGAAGGATGCTGCAGAAAAGTCCTCGGATCCCCTCGCTCCGCTCGGCCAGACTGTTTCTTCGCATCCTTCGCGGCTCCTCACGGGCGCCGACCTCGTCGGCCTGGAATACGAGCCGCCGTTTCCGTACTACAAGAAAGACCGAAGCCTGAAGAACCGCGAGAACGGCTGGAAAGTATACGCCGCCGATTTCGTCACGACCGACACGGGTACGGGCATCGTGCACATCGCGCCGGCATTCGGCGAAGATGACATGGCGCTCGGCAAGAAAGAGCAGCTGCCTTTCGTGCAGCATGTCGCATACAACGGCACGATGAAGAGCGAGGTTGCGGACTTTGCCGGCAGGGAAGTGAAGCCGCGTTCGGATGACGACCGTGAACGCCTCGCGACCGACATTGCGATCATTCAATACCTCCAGGAGCACGGCACGTTCTTCGCGAAAGAGAATCTCGTGCACAGCTATCCGCACTGCTGGCGCTGCGATACGCCGCTCTTGAACTACGCGACGACCTCCTGGTTCGTCTCGGTGACACAGATCAAAGACCAGCTGCTTGCGAGCGCGAAAAAGATCAACTGGTCGCCCGCGCACTTGAAGGAGGGCCGCTTCGGCAAATGGCTCGAAGGTGCGCGCGACTGGTCCATTTCTCGCCAGCGCTTCTGGGCGAGCGTGATCCCGATCTGGAAAGATGCCCAGGGCAACCTGACCGTCATCGGCTCGATCAAAGAGCTCAAAGCGCATACGAAAAAGAGCGGGAACACCTATTTCGCGATGCGGCATGGAGAAGCAGAGTGCAACATCGAGGGCGTCTCGAGCTCAACGATCGAAAGCGCGGCGAAGTATCCGCTCACGGAAGCCGGTCGTGCGCAGGTGCGCGCAGCTGCCGAGGCGCTCAAGGCGCAGGGCGGGGTGGACCGCATCTTCACCTCGCCGTTTGCCCGCACGCGCGAGACGGCGATGCTGCTCGCCAAAGAGCTCGGGATCCCGGATACGCACGTGCTTCTCGAAGACCGCCTGCGTGAGATACGGACCGGCGTCTTTGATGGCAAGCCGGTTGCGGAGTATGAGGCCTTCTTCGCCTCGTCTGACGAGTGGTTTACGAAAGCGCCCGAAGGCGGCGAGACGGTAAATGATGTGCGCCGTCGCGTGGGCGCGCTCTTGTACGAGCTTGAGTCGCGCTACCAGAGCGAGCGCATCCTCCTCGTCTCGCATGAAGGACCTATCCACGCACTCCATGCGGCCTCTCGCGGTCTCACTGCCGCCGATATCGTGCAGATGGCGGGTATTGCGTACGCCGATCCCATGCCGCTCGATTTCGTGCCGTTGCCGCACAACCCCAACTACGAGCTCGACCTGCATCGGCCCTACATCGACGAGGTGCAGCTGGTGAACGAGGCAGGCAAGCCGCTCACGCGCATCAGCGATGTGCTCGACACGTGGTTTGATTCCGGCTCGATGCCCTACGCGCAAAAGCACTACCCATTTGAGAATAAGGAGGCATTTGAAAAGACATTTCCCGCGCAATTCATCGCCGAGGGTGTGGACCAGACGCGCGCATGGTTCTACTACCTCCACGTGCTCGGCGGCGCACTCTTCGGGAAGAACGCATTTGAGAATGTGATCGTGAACGGCATCGTGCTCGCTGAAGATGGGGCAAAGATGGCGAAGAAGCTCAAGAACTATCCGGATCCGCTGACGGTGGTCGAAAAGTATGGCGCCGATGCGATGCGCTTCTATCTCCTCTCCTCGCCGGTCGTGCGAGCGGAAGACCTTGCCTTTGCCGAGAGCGGCGTAGACGAGGTGGCGAAGAAAAATCTTGGTCGCCTGCGCAACGTGCTCGCGTTCTACCTGCTGCATGCCGACGGCACGGCCGCGTCCGCACAGAGCCACAACGTGCTCGACCGCTGGATGCTCGCGCGGCTTAGCGAGTTTGTCCGCGAGTCGGCCGAGGGGTACGAGCACTACGAGCTCGACCGCGCTGTGCGCCCGACGACAGCGTTCATCGAGGATCTTTCCGCGTGGTATGTGCGCCGCTCGCGCGACCGCTTCAAGGAAGCTGGCTCGGACAAGACCGCCGCACTGGCGACCTTGCGCTACGTGCTTCGCGAAAGTGCGAAGGTGATGGCGCCGGCGATGCCGTTCATCGCGGAGGAGCTCTTCCAAGCCGTGCGCGAAGAGGGTGACACGGAGAGCGTGCACCTCGCCGCATGGCCGGAAGGGAAGCGTTCGTTGCTCGCGCGGCTCGTGCGCCCGCTCGCGGCTCAGAATGAGAAAACGCTGCTCCAAGACATGGCGCGCGTGCGCACGCTCGCATCGGAAGCGCTCATGCTCCGGCAGAAAGCCGGCATCAAGGTGCGCCAGCCACTCGCTATGCTTTCCATACCGGGCGACCTTTCCATAGAGCTTTCCGAGATTCTCGCTGAGGAAGTGAACGTAAAGCGCGTGCGCACGGAGGCGCCCGAGCTTGCGCTCGATACGACGCTCACCGATACGCTCGTGCGCGAAGGCGATGTGCGCGAGTTTACGCGTGCGCTTGCTGAGGCGCGCAAAGCCGAGGGTTTCTCTCCTCAGGATCGGGTGCGGCTCTCTGTTTCCGAGGCGGCGGAACTGCTCTTGGAGAAAGAAACGCTCGCGGGAGTTTCCGCGATTGCGTTCGATGCGCGCGAGGACGCGCCCTACGAAGCGACGCTCTCGTTTGGCAAGACGCGATTTTCCATAACGAAAAATGCGGCATAAGTACGCGACGACCGGGCTCGTCCTCGCGCGCTACGGCGTGTCGGAGGCGAGTGCGGATATCGTGCTCCTCACCGACGAGCTCGGCCTCGTGCGCGCGCGTGCACAGAGCGTGAGGAAGCCTGGCGCGAAACTTGCGAGTGCGCTCCAGACGCTCGCCCAGTCGCGCGTGGTGCTCGTGCGGGGAAAGGAAGGCTGGCGGCTCGCAGGCGCTGTCTTGGAGACGAGCTGGTTTGCGCAGCTTCCCGCACCTGCGCGTACGCGTGCGGGGCGCGTCATCGGCCTCTTGCTGCGTCTTGCGCCGGGCGAAGCCATCGACCCGCGATTCTATTGGATCATGCGCGATTTTCTCCGCACGCTTGCTGAAGTACCCGAAACGCTTGCCGACGCTGCCGAGTCGCTCGCGGCGCTCCGCTTCCTGCGCGTGCTCGGCCTCGATGCGGGAGAGCTGCCCGAAGCCGACTCGGGAGAGGGAGGGGAAGACACACGCGTACTCGAAGCCATCGAGCGCGACAGGAGCGCCTACATCGCCCGCATCAACCGCGGCATCGCCGCATCGGGGTTGTAGTACGTGCTGCTGAATAGAGGTGCGGTATACTTACCGCATGGCAGACGACACGCTCGGCTCATTGGAGAAGATGCGGCAGCGCTTGTATGCGCAGGGGAAGGCGTCTTCCGGCATCAACCGGAAACTTTCGCGCCCTGGCTCCTCGGACGTGCCGCACCAGTGGAAAGGGGACGCGCCGCGCGCCGCGAATGCAGCGCACCCACACGTGCGCTATGCGTTGCGTTTCTTCTTGGCGGCGCTTGGGTTCTTTGTCCTCGCGATGGGGGTGGCCGCGTATCTGTTCCTTTCCGGCGGCCGCTCGGTCTCGACAAACCACGTCGCGGTTTCGACCCAGGGGCCGACCACCATCGCCGGCGGCGACACGGTCTCGCTCCTGGTTTCCATTGTAAATAACAACCCGGTGCCGCTTGAGGACGCGACGCTCTCGCTCACGTTTCCGGCAGGGTCGCGCTCGGCTACGGATGTGACGAAAGCGCTCACACATGATACGGAAGACCTCGGCACGATCGCACCAGGAGCGCATGTGGAGCGTACGATAAAAGCAGTCCTCTTCGGCGGGCAGGGGGATACCATCACGATTCCTATCGAGGTGCAGTTCCAAACCGCCGGCTCGAACGCGACCTTCGTGAAGGAATCTTCGTATGCGCTGTCGGTCGTCGCGACGCCGCTCTCGGTCTCTATCGATACACCCTCCGAGACTACCTCGGGTCAGCCGCTCTCGCTCGTGGCGACCGTCCGCTCCAACGCGACCACGCCGCTCTCGGGCGTCGTGCTCCAGGCCGATTATCCGACCGGCTTCTCGCCCACGGACACCTCACCCAAGCCAGTCGGCAATGTGTTCCCGATCGGCTCGCTCGCGCCCGGGGAAACCTCCCAGGTACGCATCACCGGCACGCTCGCCGGCCAAGACGGGGAGCAGCGCGTGTTCCGCTTCACGGTCGGGACGGCCGACACGACGGGCGCCGCGGTCGCTGTCGCGTACATGAACCAGCAAGCGAGTGTCGCCATCGTGCGGCCGTTCCTCGCGACGACGCTCAGCGTGAACAACAGCACGGCTGACCAGGCGGTCGTCTCGGCGGGTACACCCGCACACGTCTCGGTCTCGTGGCAGAACACGCTCGACGAGCCGATAACCAATGCGCGCATCGAGGTGAAGCTCTCCGGCGCCTCGCTTGATGCTGCCGATGTGCAGGCGGCCGGGGGCGTATATCGCTCCGCAGACCAGACTATCGTTTTCAACCGCGACTCGGATCCTTCCTTCGCCTCGCTTGCGCCTGGCGCACACGGGAATGGCTCCTTTACCTTCACACCGAAGATTACGAGTACCGGTCGGTCGGCGAACCCTTCCCTCACCATGACCGTTTCGGTCTTTGGCGAGCGGCTCGGGCAGGGTGATGTGCCGCAGACGGTTACCTCCTCCGCGACGAAAGTGCTCAAGATCGCGACGGCGCTCACGCTCGACGCCTATGCGCTCCATGCGACTGGGCCGTTCACCAACACCGGCCCCATCCCGCCCCAGGCCAACAAGGCCACGACCTATGCCGTCATGATGGCTGTACACAATACGACCAGCGATGTCGCGGGCGCGACCGTGACCACGAACCTGCCCGATGCGGTGCAGTTTGTCGGGCCGGTGTCGCCGGGAGACGCTTCAATCGTATACGACAAGGGCGCGCACACGGTGACGTGGACCATCGGCGACATGGTGCCAGGAGCATCGCGCACGGGCGCGTTCCAGGTTTCTTTCACGCCGAGCACGAGCCAGCATGGGGTCGCTCCGTCGCTCACGGGCGCGCTGACGCTCACCGGCTTCGACCGCTTCGCGCAGGCGAACGTGTCCGCGAGCGCAAACGCGGTCACCACCGACCTCTCGCGCGAGCCGGGCGCCGTATCTGATTCCGGCACGGTGCAATAGCCGAAAATATGGAAGGCTCGCCACGAACAATCGAGAATGCCGAGACTCGTCTGATAAAGAAATATCGGCTGCTCGCGGGCAATCACGCGACATTTGAGAAAATTGCGGTCAATACAGGCTCTCCAATTCCAGTTGGCTTTGTGGTTGAAGGAAAACTTGCTTCTACCATTAAGCTTGGAGCGCCAATCACTTTTCAAGATAGTTCTGCCGCAATAAGCAATGTGAAAGGCGTGGCAGAGAAGGATGGAGAGCTTCTCATCCATACCACTACCTCAACCTATCGTCTCCGACAGGAAGGGTCGAAACAAGGAGGCGAAGATTTCGAACTCGACGATGTGGATTCCGTGGAAACCGCGAAAGGTTCGGTCTACCGTTATTTGCCGGATGGCACGACCCAACGCTTCAAGAAAGTCGAAGGGAAGGAGTACGACCCGCAAGCCGCACTCGTCTATGTCCCAGATTACGCATGGGTAAAAAAGAATGCTTCACCAGACATGCTCGAAAAACTCGGTGAGAACGAGCTTGTATATGAACAGGTGCTCCTTGAGTACGTGCAGAACCCATACAAGGAAGGAAAGAAAGTATATATTGTCGACAAGGAGGGCAACAAATTAGAAACCAATCAGAAAATTGTCGAGGTGGAAGGACCAGTCTATCTCGCGTTCCTCACTGGCGACACGATTGATTTCTACATTCCGGTCGCGCACAAGCCGAAAATTGGCTACAACACATTCGATACGAAAAAATACTATGACCAAGAAACAAAGCAATGGATGCGCGAGCAACATCTTGGCAATAAGGTTGTCAAAATAACTCTAAAGAAAGATACAAAATAGGGGTGCTCGTCGCTGGCGCCATACTCATTTTCAGCGTACAGTGTCACCTATGAACGACCTCATGGAAAAGATTGTCAGCCTCGCGAAGCGCCGCGGCTTCGTGTATCCGGGCTCGGAAATCTATGGCGGTCTCGCCGGCATCTATGACTTTGGTCCGCGCGGCGTCGAGCTTTTGAACAATCTCAAACACGCCTGGTGGAACGCGAATGTCTACCAGAAAGAAAACTTCTACGGCCTCGATGCGGGTATGTTCAAGAACCCGCGCACGTGGGAAGCGAGCGGGCACGTGAATGGTTTTTCCGATCCGCTCGCAGAGTGCAAGCAATGCAACACGCGCATTCGCGTGGACAAGGAGCTTGAGGCGGTCGGTGTTACTGCGGACGAGAAGATGAGCGAGGAAGAGATCAACGCACTTTTCGATGCGCATCGCGAAGAAATTGCATGTCCAAAGTGCGGCGCGCACGATTTCACGCCCGCCCGCAAATTTAATCTTCTGGTCAAATCAAACCTCGGCGACTTCACCTCCGAGGAGAGCGAGCCGGTGTATCTGCCGGGCGAGGCATGTCAGGGCATCTATCTCGATTACAAGAACGTCGTGGATTCGATGCACCCGAAGATTCCGTTCGGCATCGCGCAGATTGGTAAAGCGTTCAGGAACGAGATTTCGCCGCGCAACTTTCTTTTCCGTACGCGGGAGATGGAGCAGGCTGACACGCAGCTTTTCATTAGGCCGAACGAGAACAAGGAAGCATACGAGCGTATCAAACAAGAGCGTATGGACTGGTATCTATCGCTTGGCATCCACCCGGAGAATCTTCGTTTCAAGCAGCACGAGAATCTTGTCTTCTACGCCAAGGACGCATGGGATATCGAATACAAGTATCCGTGGGGCTTCGACGAGCTCGAAGGCATCCACGACCGCAGTGACTACGACCTCACGCAGCACATGAAGTTTTCGGGCGTGGACCTTTCGTACGCTGACCCGGAGACGGGGGAGAAGTACGTTCCCTGGATTCTTGAAACCTCGGTGGGTATGGGCCGTATCTTCCTTGCGGTGCTCACGGATGCCTATTCCGAGGACGAACTCGGCGGTGAGACTCGGGTTGTCTTGAAACTCCACCCGAAGCTTGCGCCAGTGAAAGCGATGGTCTCGCCGCTCCTCAAGAACAAGCCCGAACTCGTAGCCAAGGCGCGCGAGGTGTACGCGGCGCTCAAGAAAGATATCCCGCAGATAGCCTGGGACGACAACGGCAACATCGGCAAGCGCTACCGCCGCCAGGACGAGATCGGCACGCCGTTCTGCATCACCATCGACTTCGATACACTCGGCGAGACCGCCGACCTCAAAGACACGGTGACCCTGCGCGACCGCGATACGGGGCAGCAGGAGCGCGTCGCCGTGAGCGAGCTCTCCGGGCGCATCCGGGCAGCGCTGTAGGGCATTTGCCCCGCAGCCGCTCCACCGGCACATCGAAAAAAGTGCACGCTCGCCGCTAGGCCGAGTCTCATGCACTTTTTTCTCGATGTGCGGCTCCGTTCGTGTGTGGAAAACGTGTGCTACTATGCGCCTATGACAGACTCTCGCCACACCATCTCCATCACCTCGGGCACTATTGTCACGGCGTTCGTCATCGGCGTCGTCGCGTACGCGCTCTGGCTCCTGCGCGACCTGGTGCTCCTCATCGTGACGGCGCTCGTCCTCGCCTCGGCGGTGCGCCCCGGCGTGCTCTTTTTCATGCGCTACAAGCTCCCGCGCGCGATCGCGGTGTTCCTCATGTACCTCATCGTGTTCGGCGGTCTCTTCGGCTTCATCTACCTTTTCCTTCCGCCGCTCCTGGGAGAGGTGGGCAGCTTCATAAGCTCCATCCCGCACTACCTGCAGGGCGTGTCCCTCCCGATCCCGTTCAACGTGTCGGACGCGGTCAATTATCTTTCCACGAATCCGAGCAGTGTGAGCGGTGCAGGCGCATCACTCATCCAGGCACTCTTTACGGTCAAAGACGCGCTCACGAGCACCTCGGCCGGTGCAGTGCGTCTCCTCGCGGTCGTGTTCGGCGGCCTCTTCTCGCTCGTCTTCGTCATCGTGCTT
This sequence comes from bacterium, assembly GCA_021789225.1. Taxonomy (GTDB): domain Bacteria; phylum Patescibacteriota; class Minisyncoccia; order Phycocordibacterales; family Phycocordibacteraceae; genus C7867-001. The sequence continues at coordinate 24,177 of JAJYJQ010000006.1, forward strand.
TCGTTCTACTTTGCCGTGCAGGAGGAAGGCATCGAGGACTTCCTGCGCACCATCACGCCGCTACCACAGGAGGAGTACGTCATCAGCCTTTGGCGGCGCGCACAGAAGAAGATCGGTCGCTGGATGCAGGGGCAGATCATGCTCTCGCTCCTGGTCGGCGTGTTGGTGTATCTCGGCCTCCTCATCATCGGTGTCCCGTACGCGCTCCTGCTCGGCCTCTTCACCGCCATCATGGAGATCATCCCGGTGTTCGGCTCATTCATTGCAGCCGTGCCGGCGGTCGCGGTCGCGTTCTCGTCGGGTGGCGCGGCGCTCGGATTCATCGTCGCCGGTCTGTACATCATCGTGAATCAGTTTGAGGCGCACCTCATTTACCCGCTCGTCGTGAAAAAGATCGTGGGCGTGCCGCCCTTGCTGGTCATCGTGGCGATGGTCGCAGGCGGGGAGCTCGCCGGGTTCCTCGGCGTGCTGCTCTCCATCCCGCTCGCAGCCATCTTGCAGGAGTTTGTCGCGGATCTTGATAAGGGTCGTCGAGCGCGGCACGCATCCGCTCACTAACTCGTTTTCACATGGCGCGCTACCTCACCACCACGCTCCCGTACGTGAATGCCGACCCGCACGTGGGATTTGCGGTCGAGCTCGTGCAGGCAGATGCGCTCGCGCGCGCGTGGCGCCTTGTGGGCGAGGAAGTGTTTTTCAGCACCGGTACCGACGAGCACGGTCAGAAGATCTTTCAGAAAGCGCAGGAAACAGGGCAAGACGTGCAGGCCTATGTCGACCATTACGCGGCCGAGTTCGGCAAACTCAGAGACGCGCTCAGCCTCTCGTATGACCATTTTATCCGGACGACTGACCCGGCGCACATGAAGGCGGCGCAGGAGTTGTGGAAGCGTTGCGAGGCGAATGGCGACATCTACAAAAAGAAGTATCGCGGTCTCTACTGCGTCGGCGATGAAATGTTTCTGCGCGAGAGCGATCTCGTGGAAGGGAGGTGTCCGAACCATCCCACTATGGAGCCGCTCGAGATCGAGGAGGAAAATTATTTCTTCGCCCTCTCGAAGTACCAGCAGTATCTGGAAGAGTATCTCTCGGAGCCAAGCGCGACGCTGCCCGAGTGGCGGCGCGTCGAAGCGCTCAAGTTCGCGCAGGCAGGTCTCGAGGATATCAGCGTTTCGCGCGAGAAGGCGCGCCTCTCGTGGGGTATTCCGGTTCCCGGTGACGAGGAGCAGGTGATGTACGTTTGGTTCGACGCACTCACAAACTATCTTTCTACGCTCGGCTGGCCCGAGGATGCGGAGGGGCGATATAAAAAATTCTGGGAGGAAGGGGAGACGCTCCAGGTAGCCGGCAAAGATCAGCTGCGTTTTCAGTCGGTTCTCTGGCAGGCAATGCTCAAATCTGCTGGTCTCCCAGCGACCGACACGGTGCGCTACCACGGTTTCGTCACGTCTGGCGGGCACAAGATGAGCAAGTCGCTCGGCAATGTCATCAGCCCCGCCGAGATGGTCGCGCGCTACGGAACCGACGCAACGCGCTACATGCTGCTGCGCCACGTGCACCCGACCGAGGACACGGACATTACCTGGGAGCGCATGGACGAGTGGTATACCGCCAATCTCGTGAATGGTCTGGGCAATCTCGTGGCACGTGTGATGAAGCTTGCCGAAACGCATCTTGCCGAGCCGGTTACGCCGCTGGCTGATGGCGCGATGCACGAGCAGATCCGCGCCGCGCTCGATCAATTTGAATTCAATGTGGCCATGGACTCCATTTGGCAGGAGATCGGCGCTGTCGACCAGCACATCACCGAGACGGAGCCGTTCAAGGTCGTGAAGACCGATCCGGAGAAGGGGCGGGAGCTCATCCGGGGTGTCGTGATTCGCCTCGCTGTCATCGCAGAGCTGCTCGCACCATTTATGCCGCACGCCTCGGAGACCATACGGGAGGCCGTTCGCGAGAACAAAAAGCCAGATAACCTTTTCCCGCGACTAGGGTAAACTTCGACTATGCGCATCATCATCTTCGGCGACAGTATCACACAAGGATTCTTCGATGCTGAATGCGGAGGGTGGGCTAACCGTTTGCGCGCGCAAACTTTGCGTGACGCGGCAAATGCAAATTTTGAAGACTACCACTCCGTGTACACACTTGGTATCTCTGGTGATATGCTCGCCCGGCTCCCTGAACGTTTCGATGTTGAGTTCAACCGGCGTCGTAGTAAACGCGGGCGGACACTCACACTTTTTGCGTACGGAATAAATGATTCCATGATCGATGGGGATGGGGCATACGCTACACCACCCGATGATTTTAAGGCGGAGTATGCGTCCATTATTCAGAAGGCGAAAGAAGCAGGATCAGTTATGCTTGTCGGTCTCGCACCGATTGATGAAAAGCAGCTCAATCCCATTCCGTGGCATCCGACCCATTCGTATTCGGAGCAGGGTCGAATGCTGTTCGATACAGCGGTGCAAGAGCTTGCTCGTGAGCACGGTTGCACCTTCATTTCCATGGACGGCGTATTCGGAAATAACGTCGCCGGCAAGACGACGGATGGTATCCACCCTAACGCCGAAGGCCATCAGCTCATGTTTGAGCGGATACGAGATGCTCTCGTGAAAGAAGATTTATTGTAAATATGGAATTTCAGTATTTCGACGCGCATAGCCACGTGCAGGACAAGGACTTCGATAAGGATCGGGAGGACATGCTCGATGCGCTTGCATGGATGAAGATTGGCACGGTCGCGGTAGGGACAGACTTGGCTTCGTCAGAGGCTGCGGTGGCGCTCGCACAAAGGCGCGATCCGGTCTTTGCGGCAGTGGGGCAGCATCCGACAGACACGGACGAAGCGTTTGACGAGGCGGCATTTGCGCGGCTCGCACGCGAGCCGCGCGTGGTCGCGGTGGGGGAGTGCGGGCTCGACTATTTCCGCGCAGACGATGTTGCCGCGGCGCGCGCGAAGCAGGTGCCGCTCTTTGAGGCGCAGATTGCGCTTGCCGCTCAGGTACAGAAGCCGCTCATGATTCATGCGCGCCCCTCCCGCGGCACGATGGACGCGTACCGTGAGATCCTCGACATGCTCACAAGTGCGAAGCGCGAATATGGCGACGCGCTCACGGCCAACCTGCATTTCTTTGCGGGCGGGCTCGATGAGGCGCGCGCGTTTCTTGACCTCGGCTTTACCCTCTCGTTTACCGCTGTGCTCACTTTCGCGCGCGACTATGACGAGGTCGTGCGATTCGCCCCGCTCGACCGCATCCTCGCGGAGACGGACGCGCCCTATGTGGCACCCGCGCCGAACCGCGGCAGGCGCAACGACCCGCGCGCGGTGCAGGCGGTCGTCGCCGCCCTCGCCGGCATTCGCTCTGAAGAGGAGGAGGTGGTCCGGCAGGCGACCGTCGAGAATACTGTCCGCACATTTCGCCTCCATAAGCCGGAGCGGCCATAAGTTGCCTCCTGGCGGGGAGCGTGCTAAGATGCGCCCAATATGGCTAGAAAGAAGAACGAGGAGTTGGAGCAGGAGGTCGTGGCCGAGGCAGGTCAGGGCGAGTTCCGCGTGTACGAGGTCGGTTTCCATATCGACCCGGAGGTCGCGCAGGAGGAGGTGAAGCAGCTCTGCATGGGCTTGAAGGAGACCATCTCGTCTGTCGGCACCATCATTGCCACGGGCAAGCCGGAGAAAATCACGCTCGCATACACGATTTCGCGCATGGAGCACTCCGGTCGCCACGATTTCTCGGCCGCGTACTTCGCATGGATCGCCTATGAGACCACGCCGGAAGGGCACGAGACGGTGCTTGAAGCGGTGAAAGCCGACCAGCGCATCTTCCGCTTCATCGATGTGCTCACCACGAAAGAGGCGGCACTCCACGCGGCAGAGCAGCGCGAGCTGCGCGCCCGCACGCCGGAGAAGGCTGAAGGAGGGGAAGCGGATGAAGTCTCTGAAGAAGAGCTCGACGCCGCACTCGAAGAGGCGACTTCCTAGCCGGCAGCTCGCCGGCCCGGGTGTATACTGGGCGTATCGTTACCAATAATTTTCTACTGGAATGTATCTCAACAAAGTACTCCTCTACGGCAATCTGACCCGCGATCCGGAGCTGCGTGCGCTGCCCTCGGGCCAGCAGGTGGCGACCTTCGGCCTCGCGACGAACCGCGTGTACAAAGACAAGGAGGGTCGCAAGCAAGAGGCGACGGAGTTCCATAACATCGTCGCATTCGGCCGCCAGGCAGAGCTTATCGGCCAGTACATGAAGAAGGGCCGTCCGCTTTTCGTGGAGGGTCGCTTGCAGACGCGCTCGTGGGAGGCAGATGGCCGCAAGAACTACCGCACGGAAATCGTCATCGACAATTTCCAGTTCGGTGATGGCGGCGGTTCTCGCGGTGGGGAGGCGGGTGCGCCAGCAATGGCAACGGCCGCAGCTGCGCCGGCTTCCGAGGAGGCGATCCAGTACCCGGACGAGGACATTAATCCGGAAGATATACCTTTCTAGTTGCAATTTTTGGCCGTTTGCGGCACACTACGCACACCATTAACTGATTTATCATGGCACACCAAGCAGAACGAGAAGAGATTGAGCACAAGAAATTCGTCGACTACAAGGACGTCGCGTACTTGAAGCTCTTCACCAATCCGCACGCGAAGATGCTTTCGCGCCGCCGCACCGGCACCACCGCGAGCCGCCAGCGCGAGATAGCGGCAGCGATCAAGCGCGCGCGCTACATGGCGCTCCTGCCGTACGT
>JAJYJQ010000041.1 GCA_021789225.1 bacterium
TCTCCGTGGACGGCAAGGAGTACCCGAAGGTGACCATCGAAATCTCGAGCCAGTCGCATCCGTTCTACACGGGTGAAGACCGTTCGCTCGACAAGACGGGTCGCGTCGAGCGCTTCCGCCAGCGCGCCGCGAAGAAAGCCGCAAAATAAGCCCGTCTGCTTTGTTGCGGACACCTGCCTCCTCGCTCCGTCGTATTTCAAATACGCCTACGCTCGTCGGCCGTCCGCGCCTCGCATCCGGACTCATTTTTCGGCTTTCTCCGGTATACTGCTCTCATGGAGTATTCATCCGAATTTAAAAAGAATCACGCGACGGCATTTCTCGCGGGAGAGTATGAGCGGCTTGAAGCCGAAAAGGAGTCTACGCGCGCGGCTGCCGGAAGCGACCCCGAGCTTGCCGCGATGGCGGAGGAGGACATTGCGCGCATCAGCGCGCGACAGCACGAGCTCCTCGCGGAAATCGAACGCATCGTGAAGCGCGAAGAGGAGGAGGCGGAGCGGCCGACCGCCATCGTGCTCGAGTTCCGCGCGGGTGCCGGCGGCGACGAGGCCACGCTCTTTGCCAAGGAGCTGTGCGACATGTATCAGCACTACGCCGAGAGTCGCGGCTGGCGCGTGCGCATCATCGACGAGCTCACGCTGGAGATCGCCGGTGCCGACGCCTATGACGCGCTCAAGTGGGAAACGGGCGTGCATCGCGTGCAGCGCGTGCCGGTCACGGAGAAAGCTGGCCGCATCCATACCTCGACCGCTTCGGTTGCTGCGATGCCGATCCGTGCGAAGTCGACCATCACCATCAACCCGGCCGATTTGGAAATGGAATTCTCGCGCTCGGGCGGGGCAGGCGGGCAGAACGTGAACAAGGTGGAAACGGCCGTGCGCCTCATCCACAAGCCGACCGGCATCGACGTGCGCTCCTCCTCGGAGCGCAGCCAGCTCGCCAACCGTGAGAAAGCGCTCCAAATCCTGACGGCGAAACTCGAACAGTTCCATGAAGAAGAAGAGGCGAAGAAGCATGCCGCCGAGCGCAAAGAGCAGATCGGGACCGGTGACCGCTCGGAAAAGATCCGCACGTACAATTTCATGCAAGACCGCGTGACCGACCACCGGCTCAAGGAGTCCTGGCACAACTTGCCCAAGATCCTCTCGGGCGGGCTCGATCCTATCGTCGAGGCGCTTGCGGGGGCGGCGGGCGGTGCGGCAGAGGCGGGAGCAGCCGACGAGTAAGCGTCCCATATTGAAAAGGGAAAACGCCTGTGATAGCATGCTCGCATGAGTCAAACAACCACTGGTTCGGGTGTGGAGCGCCTCTTTGCTGCAGGTGCGCATTTCGCGCATGTGAAGAGCCGCCGCCACCCTTCGATGAAAACGTATATCGCGGGTTCTAAGTCCCGTGTCGAGATTATTGACCTTGCGAAGACTGACGCGCAGCTCACGGCGGCGAAAGCAGCTATGGAGACGCTGGCGAAAGACGGCAAGACCGTGCTTTTCGTGGGCGGTAAGAAGGAGATTGCTGAGCTCGTGAAGCAGGCAGCGGAGCGCATCGGTGCACCGTACGTCTCGACTCGCTGGCTCGGCGGCACCATCTCGAACTTCCCGGAAATCAAGAAGCGTATCGACCGCCGTGCGACTTTGGTAGAGCAGCGCGCCTCGGGTGAGCTCGCAAAGCGCTACACGAAGCTGGAGCGCCTGCGTCTCGATCGCGAGATTGATCGCCTTACCGAGCGTCTCGATGGCATCACCGGCCTTGCGAAGCGTCCGGATGTGATGCTTATCGTGGACACCAAGCACGAGGCGCATGCGGCGAAAGAGGCACGCGAAGCAGGTATCCCAGTCATCGGGATCATCAACTCAGACTGCAACGTGGCCGACGCTGCGTATCCGATCGTGGCCAACGACGCATCGCGCGCGACCGTCTCGCTCATCCTCGATGAGCTCACGGCTTCGTACGCGAAGGGGCGCGCAGCGTAACTTATTCATACAAGCGCGGCGGCCACTAGCCGCCGCGTGGTAGCATAGAGACATCATGGACATTTCCACCGAGACACTGAAAGCACTTCGTGATAAGACGGGCGTTTCCGTCATGCAGTGCAAGAAAGCGCTTGAAGAGACGGGCGGCGACGTTGAGAAGGCTGAGGTCATCCTGCGCAAGCGCTCTGGCGCGGTTGCCGAGAAGAAGGCGGATCGCGAGCTTGGTGCAGGTGCGGTCGCCAGCTACATTCACGACAACACCATCGGTGCCATGGTGCTCCTTTCCTGCGAGACCGACTTCGTCGGCCGCAATCCGGAGTTCATCGACTTGGCTCGCTCTATTGCCATGCAAGTCGCGGCGACCAATCCGACGTACCGCACGACTGAGGACGTGCCTGCTGAGGCGCGCGAAGCGGCACTCGCCGTTTTCGAGGAGGAGGTAAAAGGGAAGCCGGAGGACATGAAGGAGAAGATCCTTGCGGGCAAGCTCGCGTCGTATTTCAAAGATCAGGTGCTCATGGAACAGGCGTACATCAAGGATGATTCCAAGGCCGTACGCGACCTCATCACCGAGGCGGTGCAGAAATTCGGTGAGCGTATCGAGGTGACGAGCTACGCGCGCTACTCGGCGCGTGGATAAGGTCGTATGGGCTACGCGGTGACGGAAATCGGGCTCATCGCACTCTTCGCAGGCTTTCTTGGCCTGACAGAGTATGAAGCGCAGCATGGCGTGCGCATCGCGCCGCAGTTGCGCGCTTCGATCGACCGGTTTGCCGGGCGTGTGCTCTTTATCGTGGAGCACGTCGATTTCGCCGCGTTTCTTCGCGATACGACCGGCGAGATCATGGAGCGTATCGCGCACGACATCGCGCACCTCGCGCTTCAGGCGACGCGTTTCGTCGAGCGCCAGCTGACCCGGATCGTGCGCTATTTCCGCGCGCGTTTTGCTGCGCGTCGCGCATTTGCGGATGCGGCGCCCTCGCCGGAGAGCTCGTCATCGTACGTGCGCGCCATCGCGGATTTCAAACAGGAGCTCAGGAATAGCGGCGAAGCACACAGCGTCCCCACTGAGTAGCATGACGCTTGAGCGCGTCTCGGACCCCGAACACGTTGCCGCCTATATCGCGAAGCGCATCAGGATGCAGCTCTTGATGGGATCGCGCGTGCTATGGCTCGTGCCGGGAGGCTCGGGTATAGCCGTTGCCGTTGAAACGGCACGCACGCTCGTGCGCGCCGGCGTGCCGCTCGCGGGTCTCACGGTGACCTTTACGGACGAGCGCTATGGCTCGGTCGGCCACAAGGACTCGAACCAGGCCGCACTCGAAGCGGCAGGGTTTATGCTTCCGGACGCGACGTTTCTGCCCGTGCTCTCCGGCGCGTCACGCGAAGAGACGGCGCGCACATGGAATGCCGCGCTTGCGAACGCGTTTGACGACGCGAGCTATCGCATCGGGCTTTTCGGCATCGGTGCCGACGGCCACACGGCAGGTATCTTGCCCGGGAGCCCGGCCGTCGAGAGTGAGGCGCTCGTGGCTGCATACAGTGCTGGCGCGTTCGAGCGCATCACCCTCACGCCGCGCGCCATCGCAACGCTCGATGAGGCGGTCGCGTACGCGACAGGCGAGTCGAAGTGGCCGACGCTCGCCACGCTCCTTGCGACGAACGCACCGGATAGCGCGCAGCCTGCACAGGTGCTCAAACGCGTGCCGCATGCGATACTGTTCAGCGACTACCAATCGTAATTTTTTCACAGCGTTATGACTATTGCCGTTGCGGGGCTCGGGAGGATGGGTGCGCAGATTGCGCGTAAATTGCATGAGGCGGGGCACCGTGTCATCGCGCACAACCGCTCGGCAGGGCCGATTGACCAGATGAAAGCGCTCGGCATGGAGGGTGCGTACACCAAAGAAGAGACTGTTGCCGCCTTCGGCTCCGAGCGGCCGGTGCTCTGGCTCATGGTGCCGTCAGATGTCGTGGACACTGAGCTTGATGCGTGGCTCGCGCTCTTGCCCAAAGAGAGCCTCATCATCGATGGAGGGAATAGCGACTATCGCCTCACGCGCGAGCGTAGCGAGCGCGTTGCTGCAGCCGGCATGACCCTGCTTGATGCCGGCACGAGCGGCGGTGTATGGGGCTACCAGAACGGTTTCTCGATGATGGTGGGCGGCGACAAGGCGGCGTACGAGACGATAACGCCCGCGCTCGATGCGCTTGCGGCACCTGAGGGCGCGTACCGCCACTTCGGGCCAAGCGGCGCTGGGCACTTCGTGAAGATGACCCATAACGCGATCGAGTACGGCATCATGGAGAGCCTCGCGGAAGGGTACCAGCTCTTGAAAGAAGGGCCCTACGGCGAGCTTGATTTGGCTGCAGCGGGCGAAGTGTGGCAGCATCACAGCGTGATCACCTCATGGCTCAACGAGCTCTCGCGCGATGCGCTCAAGGAGAACCCGGCGCTCGAAGGTATCGAAGGAGTGGTGGCCGAGTCGGGCGAAGCGCGCTGGGCGCTTGAAACGGCAAACGAGTACGCGCTGCCGATGCCGAGCATCCAGGCCTCCTTCGACGTGCGGCTCGCATCGCAGACTGGAGAGGTAAACTTTGCGACCAAACTCCTCGCCGCCATGCGCAACAAATTCGGCGGCCACGCCATCGACGGCTCGAAATAGTCCAAATAGCGCGGCACGCGGAGCGTGCCGCGCGCGGGCAGCCAAATTTGACCAAACCCACCTCGTCCGATAGGTTTGTAGATGGAATGCACCGCCATCGTGGCGTGGCAATAAGGACATTGGGAGGAAAAGATGGGCGAAAGCGCAGAGGTATTTTATGTCTGCAAGACGATCGCCGGCACCGGAATAGGCGCCGCGGCACTCAGCGCGCTGTTCATTGTGCTTATACATGGGGCGCTTCTCCGCGCTCGAGCACGGCGCCAGCAAAGGGCGCGTCAGCAGGTTCTGGGAAGTAAGAGCTTATTGGCGTGCCGGATAGCAGCAGCTGAAGCGAAAATGATCGAGGCGTTCGATGATGTAAAGAAAGATACGCGCGCGGCAGTCGAGGGTCTTAAGAATGAGTTCTCCCAAATCAGCAGACTGAACGCACTGACGTGCGTTGGAGATGTTGACTGGGAAGCGGTGAGTGAGCAGGTTAATGAGATGCAGCTCAAAACCAATCGAGTGGTCTCAAAAATGGATGAGGAGATCGCCTTTGCTAGGAGTGCAAGGGAAAAATGCCCGAGCCTGCTGCGGGAAGTTCCAGACTTACTCACACAGGTAAAGAACCTGTTGCAAACTGGCGGTGTCGGGAATCCGAATGCTGCCTGGCGCTTCGCAACAGCCGCAGCTCACTATGATGAGATCCGTCGCGTGCTGGATGCGTCCACCGGCGAGCCTGACTGGGTCAAGCTCTATCCCGTATTGGTCGGGATTAAACGCGATTGCGAGCTTGCTTCGCGTGCGCCTGTCTATATGGACGAATTCGCATGACACGTAAAGACGTGTTCATGGTAGTGTAAAGCTCCCGGGAATCCCACGGGAGCTTTTTGTTTGGTGCGTGGTTTGTTTTCGTGCTACGCTAGCAGCGAAGCCGCCTTAGCTCAGTTGTCTTGTCCCGTCAGAGCCGGGGTAGCTCAGTTGGTAGAGCAACGGTTTTGTAAACCGTGGGTCGCGAGTTCGAGCCTCGCCCTCGGCTCTGACGGGATAGAGCAACGCCTGGGAGGAGGCTCAGAATGAAACGCACAAAGCGCGGCGGCCCG
>JAJYJQ010000007.1 GCA_021789225.1 bacterium
ACTCCTTATATGTTGAAGTGAGAGTTAAGTGATATTTCGTTTGGATGAATTCTTCCGATTCCAGCCATCGAGAAAGAACGCGATGAGCGCCTGTTGACGCTCGCTCGGCAGCCCTCGATGCCGTCTCAGCCGCTCCTTGAGCTGAGCGTTCAAACCACCCTCCACATGGTTCGAGGTTTTAGGCACGTGAGGCGCGATGGTGAACGTGAACGCCTCAGGTACCGCACCGAGCAGGAGTGCCGCCGCCCGTCTCAGGTATCGGTGCGTGTGCCGTTTATGCCCGTCCGCACGGAGAGTCTTCTCGTCGAGGAATGGCTTGAACTCCCGATACCAACGCTTGAGCGTATCGGCCCACTGCCGTGCGTCGGCCTCGGTCTCGACCGATGAGAGCCGAAGCGCGAGGACGCGCAGCGTCCTGCCTGCCAAGGTCTTGGGACGCTTGGTGATCCAGGTGAGCGCCTGGCGCATGATGTGTGCCTGACAGCGCTGGTGCGGGATGTCCGGAAATCGCAAACGAGCCGCGAGTCGCAAGCCTTTCTGGTGGTCGGAGACGATTGCCCGCGGCTCTCCCCGTACCGAGGCGAGCGCCTCATACCAGCCCTCAGCATTCTCTTTCGGACCGAAGGACCAGGTTGCCGCTGGTCGGTCCACCGTCCGCATCACGAACGCCACACCATCTCCACAGCTGATAGCGTCGATGACAAGCACGTCGTCCTGTACGTCGAGTGTCGGCGCGCTCGGTGCCTCCAACCACCGATCATGGAGGCGGCGCGAGAGATGTTCGCGCGAGACGCCCGAGGACTGCCCGATGTCCGCAAGTTCTCGCACGCCTGCCATCCACTGGGCGAGCAGCAGCCGGTCCGCACGTACCGCGTTGTCTGGACGCTTCCGAGTACGTGCGATGCCGCAGGAACGGCATCGCCACCGCTGCGTTCCCGAGTGGGTATGACCATCACGCACCATCTGCTCGCGACACTCGGGACAGCGTTTTTTTAGGCATGCTGAGGGTCAATTAGGCTCCCAATTTCCTAATCGTATCGAAAAGAAGCATAAAACGCCGCAGTTGCGGCGTTTTATGCTTGTGCGTATCCAAACGAAATATCACTTAACTCCTCATTCATATGACCAAAAAAGAACCGCGCGGCCCGAAGGGCCGCGCGGTTCTTTTCTTCGTGGAGTTAGTTCACGTCCGCAACTTTCTTGTGAACGATTTTGCCATCGAAACGGCGCTTGCGTGCGTCGCGGTAGGCGACGGTGCCTTCGGCGAGTGCGAAGAGCGTGTGGTCCTTGCCGACACCGACATTCTTTCCAGCCTCGATTTTGGTGCCGCGCTGGCGGACGATAATCATGCCAGGACGTGCTTTTTCACCCGCATAGAGCTTCGTCCCGAGGTATTGCGGGTTCGAGTCGTGCAGGTTCTTTGCTGATCCACCGGCTTTAGTATGTGCCATATGTGTTAATTTATAGCTATGAATATAGCAGATGTACGGGAGCGAAGCAAGCGCCTTCTGGCGACTGTGAGGCGCGAAGGCTTGGGAGCTTTGGCGGCTAAAGTGCCTCGCGATGTGCTGGTGGTATTGTCGCTCCTGCTTGTGGCCGCGACCAGCTTTGGCCTTGGCATGCTCTTTTCCCAGCAGGAGGGGCAGGGGAGCGTGCTCGTTGAGACTATGCCGCTTGCCACGAGCACGCTCGGCGCGGCTGGGGCGGCCGGAGCTCCCGCCTCAGCCGCGCCGCTCCCTGCGGGCGGGCAGGTGGTCGCCTCCAAGAACGGCAGCAAATATTACCTGCCGTGGTGCGGCGGCGCCAAGCGCCTTTCGGAAGCGACGAAAGTCTGGTTTGCTTCTGCCGCGGACGCTGAGGCGCATGGGTACGCTCCGGCAAAGAATTGCCCCGGGTTGTGAATAGTAGGGAAGCGCACTTCGCGTATACTATAGGTATTACTTGCACACGAGCTTTTTCATGGACGACCAGACTTTGACACCACCTCAGCAGATCCCGACACCATCGCACGAGACGGCACGGCGCCTCACGCAAGCCATTACCGAAGGCCACACGAGCGTTCCTGAAGATGCGGCACCGCTTGTCTGCAGGCCGAATCTGGTCGAGCCATGGCGTGTGTTCAAGATCATGTCGGAGTTCGTAGACGGTTTCGATCTCATCCGCCGCTACACGCTGGCGGTATCGTTCTTCGGCTCGGCGCGCGCGACGCTCGACCCTGCGTACTATCAGGCGGCGACCGATCTTGCAGCGAAGCTCGCCAAAGAAGGATATGCCGTCATCACCGGAGGCAGCGCGGGCATCATGCAGGCCGCGAACAAGGGCGCGTATGACGCGGGCGGCTCCTCGGTCGGCCTCAACATCCGGCTCCCGCACGCGCAGGCAGACAACGGCTATCTCACCGAGAAGGCCGAGTTCGACCACTTCTTCGTGCGCAAGGTCATGCTCACGTTCGCGTCGGAGGTGTACATCTTTTTCCCGGGCGGTTTCGGCACGCTCGACGAGTTCTTCGAGATCGTGACGCTCGTGCAGACGGAGAAAATCTGCAAGGTGCCGATCGTCATGTTTGGTGCTGCGTACTGGAATCCGCTCCTCTCGTTCATCGATGAGCAGCTGCTCACGAAATTTAAGACCGTCGGCCCCGAAGACCGCGCGCTCTTGCATGTGGTCGATTCGGTCGATGAAGCATGCGCGTACATCAAGGAACATGTAGGGAAGGGGAAGTGCGCATAAAAATATGGGACTCGACTACAGCCAGAAACGACTCGTGAGCGCTCCGATGCGCGGCAGGTCAAAGCACGCGAAGCAGCTGCGGCTCTACGCCGTACTCACGGGACTTATGAGCATGCTCGTGACGCTCGCGGATTTGTTGGTGGCTCTCCGGAAATAAAAATACCTGCCACGCAAGGAAATCTCGGCTGCGCCAGCTAGGGAAGTGAGGTGGGTGTGGATAGCGCTGTTCTTAGTATCTGTCGCGCGTTATGATAGTGACTATATGGAAAAGCATGCCTCGCATACCAAGAAACCCGCTCATCACCACACCGGCAGCTCTCGTTCCAATCTGGAGGTCTACGCCTTCTGGACCGGTTTCGCCAGTACGATCATCAGCCTCATCCACGTTCTGATTCTTGCGGTCAAATAGGCTGCCCCTACCGCACGCAAAGAAGAACCCCGGGCCAGCCCGGGGTTTCGCGTCTTTGCCATGTGAGCGGTCTACCCCCACAGCACGATGGTGGGCAGAAGGAAAATCACGTCAATGAACATGACCACGATGAGGATGATCCTGAGCGTATGGCGAGCGCGCGTCGGCAGCATGCTGCGGATAATACCCTGAGTCTCGATGTGCGTATCTATCGCTAGGAACAGAAGCGCTATGAGGCACGCAAGGAGGATGACTGCGAGCACTACTCCCAGCCACGGCTTGCTGTGTACCCAGTCTCCAAGTGCAAGCCAATATTGTAGATACTGCAACACCACACCCAGTGTGATTACGGTCCTCATGACGCGCCTCCGTTACCTGAGTTTTAATTCAGCTGTTCAGTCTGCATCCGTACACATCCGTACAACAGCATGGACTCTGTCGAGAAAAATTCTCGTGAACTTTTCTCTCCCGTCTCTTTGCGTCCGTGTGAGCTCTACAGCAGAGCAGGAGAGACTGCTTCAAAGAAAGGGCTGGCTGCTCAAGAAATTACTAGAGCGTCGCACAATATATCTTTGACGCGTGTATGTTATACGACATAACCATATAAAAAACCCTGGAATTGAAGGAATTGAAGGATTGATTGAGTGGCGCTGCCCTAGCGCTGCCGGAGTTTCAAAGGCTTTCGCGTTTCGCAGAAGTCTTTGAAAGAATCCCAGTTCATGACGTGCTGACCGTTTTGCGGCTTGTTGGATTTTTTCGCGACTAGATCGTCCACGAGTGACTGTGAGAGCTCGTCATTCATTTGGAGAAAAATAACTGGGTACTGCCGCATCTGTTCAGTCGCGTATTTATGGAGCTTGCTATTGAGGCATCCGGCAAGATTGCGTCGGTCTGACGGATAGAATACATCCACGCAAAAGCCGCCGCTATTGTCATACACGAAAAAGTCGGCGCGTGTACGAGCATCGTCGGTAAAAAAGTATTCGCGGTGCACGAGCTCTTTACCGAACCGGTCACAAAGAAATGCGTATACATCCTGTTCGATGGCGTGCGCGCGGGTGTTAATCTTATGCGCGCGCTGGGAGCTGTGCTCGCCGGTGCGGTAATCATCCTGGCCGCCCAGATTGAGTTGCTTCCGGACTGCGACCACGCCGCCGAAGCTGCGCTCAATAGAGCGCGCGCTTGGCAGATATTCGTACCTGTCGATCTCAGGGTTGGTCGGATAGTGCCCGTGTTCTTTATAGAATTCTTTGAATCCAGCTTCCAGTTCTTCAAGTGTCCACGCCTTTCCCTGTCTTCCTTTGTGCTGCTGTCGTAAGCTCATGTGTTCGCAGTATACTATTTATGTCGTATAAAACACATGACGTACGAAGCGACACTGGTGGGGATAGCGGCTACTTCGCCAAGAAGATACGCTCAAGGTCGTCGGTGCCCATGAGGTCTTTTGCGGGCTTCTCCAGGACAACGCGGCCGTGCGCGAGGATGTACGCGCGCTGCACGATTTCCAGCACGGACTTGACGCTATGCTCAACCACAACGACGGCAATCTTGCGCGCCTCATTTATCTCTTTGATCTTCTCGAATACCTCAGTCACATATTTCGGCGAGAGACCGAGCGAGGGTTCGTCGAGCAAAAGCACTTTCGGGTCGCTCACGAGACCACGCGCTATGGTGAGCATCTGCTGCTGACCGCCGGAGAGGTGCCCGGCTTTGGTGTGGAGCTTTTCTCTGAGTGCCGGAAAGAATCGGAGCACCTCCTGTATGTTTTTGCCGAGATCGCTTTTGTTCGGGAGTGCGTAGCCGCCGAGCTCAAGATTTTCGTAGACGGTCAGACTTTTGAA
Source organism: bacterium (assembly GCA_021789225.1). Taxonomy (GTDB): domain Bacteria; phylum Patescibacteriota; class Minisyncoccia; order Phycocordibacterales; family Phycocordibacteraceae; genus C7867-001. Next base: position 4,981 of record JAJYJQ010000007.1, read on the forward strand.
GACTTGGCGTCCTTGTGGCACGAACGTTACGCCGCGCCGTACCATCTCGTGTGCTTTCGGCGTGATTTTCCCTTCGTGCCATAAAACGTCTCCTCCAGCGAGCGGGGCAATGCCGAATATTGCTTTCAATACGGTCGACTTCCCTGCTCCGTTTGGCCCCATGAGCGCGACAAACTCGCCCTCGTCTATGGAAATGTCCACGTCCTCAAGCGCCTGCACGCCGCCGTAGCGTACAGACACATTTTTGAGCTTAAGGAGGGTCTCTTTCATACTATTTTCCGAGGTAGGCGTCGATGACGTTGGCTTGCTTCAGGACCGCTTCGGGCGCGCCTTCGGCGATGACGGTGCCGCTGTCGAGGACATAGCAATAGTCGGCAAGGCTGCGAATCAGATCCATGTCGTGCTCGACAAGAACGACCGCCGCACCGTTTTCGCGCAACTCATGCAAAATAGCCGAGACAACCTTGCGCATCTCCGGGAAAAGTCCGGCGAACGGCTCGTCAAAGAAATAGACGCGTGCACGCATCGAGACAGCACGAGCAATCTCAAGGAGTTTGCGCTGGCCGTATGAAAGAGTTCCGGCGAGCTCGTGATGTTTTTCCCAGAGACCGACTTTTTTCAGAATGTCTTCGGCGGTGTCGAGGTGGTATTTCCCGTGCCGCTCAAAGAGCGCGCCCCAGACATTGCGCTCGGTGAGCACGACGAGTAGGTTATCGAGCACAGACATTTGTTCGAAGAGTCGTACGCTTTGGAACGTGCGGGTGAGGCCGTACGTGGCGATGCTGGTAGGACGCACGGCGTGGAGCGCCACGTTGTCGCTCACGACGACTGTCCCGCCGTCCATCGGCAAGAGGCCGGTGAGCGTGTTGATGAGCGTCGTCTTCCCCGATCCGTTTGGACCGATAAGTCCTGTGAGCATTCCTGCTTCAAAACGCACGTCTACATGATCCACGGCCCGCACGCCGCCGAATTTCTTAACAAGTTTTTTGGTTTCAAGAAGTGACATATGCCAAACAATTATAGTCGATACTCGCCGAGGAGGCCCTGAGGACGGTAGAGCATGAGGAGGATGAGAATGGCGCCGTAGGTGACCTGGCGCATCTGCGCAGCGACGTCGGTCGGAAAGCCCGCGAAGCGTAGCGCCTCGGGTAGGATGATGAGAAATGCAGCACCGAGCACGGCGCCGCGATGCGAGGCGAGGCCGCCGAGAATGATGATGGAGAGCATAAAGATGGATTCGTTTACCGTGAAGCTCGATGGGTCAATGAACGTGATGTAGCTCGCAAAGAGCGCGCCCGCGACAGCGGCGAGCATTGCCGAGAGGACGAAGATGACGAGCTTGTAGTACGTGGTGGTGTAGCCGAAGACCTGTATCGCCTGCTCGTCTTCGCGTATTGCGTGCAGTACGCGGCCGAAAGACGAGCGCGTGATGAGTGTGCAGATGCCCCACACGAGCGCGAGCAGCACGAGAGAGAGCGTCAGGAAGGAGGTGTTGCTCTCGAACGAGAAGCCGAAAAGCGAGGGGCGCGCGATACCGGGGATGCCCAAGGGCCCGTTGGTGAGGCTCTGCCAGTTGAGGAGAATGCTAAAGACGATGACATTGAAACCGAGCGAGCCGAGCGCGTAGAAGTCGCCATCGAAACGCGAGAGCACCGCGCCAATGAGAAGCGCGATTGCTCCGGTGATAACCATGCCAATAAGCATCGCGAGAAAGAAATTCATGCCAGATTCTGTGAGGAGGAGCGCGGTCGCGTACGCGCCGATGCCATAGAACGCCGCATGGGTGACGGAAAGCAGACCTGCCTCCCCCACCACGAGGTTGAGCGACAGCCCGAGGATGCTATAGATGCTCACGAGGATGGCGATGTGTATGAGATACTCCATACGTTACTTAGGCCAAACGCCTTGCGGGCGGAAAAGTAGGAAGAGAATCAGTACGGCAAACGCGACGGCGTCTTTCCACTCCCCTGAAAACTGCCACGCGCCGAGATTTTCAACGATAGCGAGGAAGAATGCGCCGATGATGCCGCCGTAGACATTGCCGATGCCGCCGATGATCGCGGCGATGACGCCTTTCAAGAGAAGCGAAAGCCCCATGGTTGGCTGGATGCCGGTGTCGAAAGCTGCGGCGACGCCAGCGACACCTGCGATAGCTGAGCCGATAGCGAATACGGCACCCATGACTTTCTCGGTATTGATGCCGACGATGCTCGCGACCTCATCATCGTCCGAGACGGCACGCACTGCTTTGCCAAAGAGTGTGTACTTGAGCAGGAGCGCGAGCGCAAGCATGATGACGAGCGCCGTCACGAGAATAAGCACTTGCGTCTGCGTGATGGCGCCCCCGAGAATGGTGTAGACCTTTTCAGCGGCTACATCGCGCGATAGCGTCTGGAATTGGCTTGAGAAAATGATAGCGATGACGGCCTGAATAACCGTGAGCACACCGAGCGAAGCGACGAGCAGTATCGTGCCGGAGGCTTTGCGCGCTCGAAGTGGACGGTAGATGGTTTTCTCGATGAGGAGTCCGAGTGCGCTCGCTACGAGAATGGCGAGCGCGAGTGCCAGCAGAAGCGGCAGGCCGAGCTGGGTGTAGAAGTAAAATGCGGCGTAGCCACCAGTGGCTGCGAGCGCGCCATAACCGAGATCAAAGAAACGGGCGGTGCCGTAGATGAGATTAAAGCCAAGCGTCACGAGCGAATAAATCGCCCCGGCGATGACGGCATTCAGTGCGATTTGCGAGACGATATCCATGCGTGTCAGCCGTTAAAATAGGTATAAGAATTATAACCCAAAACCACACGCCCCGCTAAAGCGGGGCGTGTGGTTTTGGTCGAGAACCGAGAGACTATTTCAGGTTCTCTACTTTCCCATTGTGAATAACGCGCACTGCGTATTGGAACTGTGGGTCACCATTTTGGTCTATAGTGAGTGTTCCTTCGGCGCCGTGCCAATCCTTAAGTTGCCTCAGTCCTTGAGCAATAACATCCGTATTCATACCATACTGCTCAATCATATCCTTGATGATATACACTGCGTCATAAGAGGTGGCGGCGTATATTGTTGGAAGGCCGCCGAATGTTTTGTACTGAGCAGTGTATTTATCAATGAACGATTTGGTCGTCGTAGCAGTTTCGTCAAGCGAAGGTTCCATGTAGATAGCTCCTTCAAGTAGATTCGGGATATCTTGCAGCATTTTTTCTCCACCGAATAGCTCGAATCCTCCGAAAAGCTGAGTCTTGAGGCCGATGTCATCCATTTGCTTGATTATCAATTCGTCACTTGCCGGGGTCTGGCCAATCACATATACCGCATCGGGATTGGCAGACTTAATTTTGGTGAGAGCAGAACGAAAGTCAGTAGTACCTGTTGTGAATGACTCGTCCGCAATGAGGTTACCTCCAAGCTTCTGGAATTCATCAACAAAAGCTTGTCGCAACGCGACAGCGGCATCGGATGTCTCGGTTATAACCCCGACATTTTTGAGTCCTTTCTGCGTCATCAGTTGAGCTATCTTAATCGCCGGCAGAGAATCAGAAGGATAGTTTCGATCAAAGTATTTGCTGATCCCGGTTAGTTTTGGACTACTGGATCCTGGAGAGAACAGGATGACTTTGTTAGCCGTGGTAATAGGCTCAGCTGCCAGTGACTCACCACTACAGAAACCGCCAATGATGATCTGCACGTGGTCAATACTTATCAGTTTTTGCGCAGCAGAAGCTGCCGCAGTTCCGCATTTTCCGTCTTCGTAAATAATTTGCAGTTGGCGGCCATTAATCCCACCGGATGCATTTATTTCATCCGTTGCCATCTTGACGGCGTTCTGAAATGGTATGCCATATGAGGCGGCATCGCCAGTTAGCGGACCTATAAAACCTACCTTAATTGGCCCAGCTTCAGCCTTCGGCGCACTACTCCCCGAGAGGAGCCACCACCCGCCGCCGATGACGACGATGGCGACCGCTATCCACGTCCAAATCTTTCCAGTCATGTAGAAAACCGTTTAGGAATAAAGGAATACGAGCTTCCTTGCTACCAAGGGTACTATGTCTGTTTGCGCGGTCAAGTAGCAATTATAGGAAGTGTTACCGCGGCAGGTATGAAAGCGGATTCAGGTATGCGTCGAGTGTGGCGACTGGCATGGTGGCGCCGGCGCACGGTGTGCCAGAGGTTCCTTTGAAGCTGCCGAGCGTCATGATCTTCGTACCGTCGGCCGCGTAGACGCCAAAGTGGAGGTGCGGGCCGGTTGCGTAGCCGGTCATGCCCGAGTAGCCGATGACCTGTCCGGTCGCTACCGACTGCCCTTTCGAGACGTCGATTTCCGAGAGATGCGAGTAGAGTGTGTTGATGCCGTTTGGGTGTGCGATCATGACCCACTTGCCGAAAGACCAGCACTGGTTGCCTTTCGAGTCGTGCGCGAGGTCGGTGTTGCCGGTACCCAGGACAACGCCGCCGAGCGCGGCATGGAGCGGCGTGCCGACCGGCGCAGCGATATCGATGGCGTTATGTCCGTGACCGTTGTAGACCTGCGGGTTTGCCGTCGAGAACGGCGTGTTACCGAAGTACTGCGAGATGCAGAAGAGATTGCCGAACACGCTCTTGCGGGTGCTGCACGACTGCATAAATGAATCCGAGAACGGCCAGGCGAGAACGCCGCTGCCAGGCTTAGGGAGCGAGCCTGGGTTCACGATGAGGTTGAGCTGGCTCTGCAGGTCTTCGAGTTCTTGCGCGAATTCCTTTTCAGCCGCTTTCTTTTGGGCGATGAGTTTTTGATAGGAGCTTTCTTTATTTTTAGTCTGATTAAGCAGTGTCTGTTGCGCGGCGGTGTTTGCGTCGATGGACTTGCGCTGAGAGATCTGATCGTTCTTCAGAGAGACGAGCTGCGACTTGGTCGCACTCACTTGGGTCTGGGTGGTGGTGAGCTCGGTCTTGGCCTGCGTGAGCGCATTGACATCGTTGCCAAGCGCATGGTTGAACTGGCTGAGCTGGTCGGTCACTCGCCACGCCTCCGAGAGACCGTCTGCACCGAGGACGAGCGCGAGCGGCGACCCGGCGGTCGCATCGTTTTCATTTATAGTGCGGAGTGCTTGGGCAATTGCGGCGTTGTTTGAGGTGATATTCGACTGGGTGACCGAGATGTCGCTGCCAAGCTGCTTCAAATGCAGATTCGCGGCGTCAATCCTGTTTTGGGTGACAGCGAGATCGGCGTTGAGTTTTTTCCGGGAAATGGTGAGTGTCTGGATGGTGGATTCGAGGGTCGAGCGCTTCGAGCCGAGCGCGTCGAGCTGCTTCTGGTACTGGGCAATCTCGTTTTGCAGAGCGGTGATCTGGCTGTTGTGGGCGTCTATCTGCGACTGGAGTTCGCTTGCGGTGGCGGCGTGTGTCGGTTCTGGCAGAGGAGCCGTGCTGAGTACGGCGAGTACTGCAAGCAGGAGAGCGATCGAAGCGGCTCGGCGTACGGAATCGGGCATTATCCCAGTATAGCAAGCGCTGTGCGGATGCGGTCGCGCGACTCCCCTTTCCCGAGGATAGTGATGAGCGTGAAGGGGTCGGGCGAGCGTTCTTGCCCGGAAAGGGCGTACCGGAGCGGCCAGAGGACGGCGCCACGGCCTCCCTTCCCTTTTGTCTCCTCAGCATCGGCAAGCGGCATGAGGGTGTCTTTGACTGCTTCCACAGAAACGCCGTCTGGGAGGCTCTCGAGAGGCGCAAGGATGCCTTCCAGGGCCGTTTTCGTGAGACTTGGCCGGTCGGCTGGTTCTTTTGCCCTGAGCGTGTCCAGGCTCGGGGTCGGCGCGGTAAAGAGGCACGCGAGCTCGCCGGAGAGCAGGTCGCGCGCTTCGCCGAAGGTCTGAGCGCGTTCTTTCAGAAGCGGCACCGTCTTTGCGAGTCGTTCTTCTGGCATGTAGGACGAATTTCGTCCTACATCGAGATGGGTGAGGAAGTCGGCGTCGGAGAGTTTGCGCATCCAGCGCTGATTGACGGAAAGCAGCTTCTCGCGACTCCACGCGGCACCGCTCTTTTGAACACCCTCAAGCGAGAATGTTGCCACGAGCTCGGCGAGCGAGAAGTCTTCGCGGTCATCGCCAGGGCTCCAGCCGAGGAGCGCGAGATAGTTCACGAGCGCTTCGGGCAGGAAGCCTTCGTTGCGATAGTCAGTCACTGCGGTTGCGCCGCTGCGCTTGGAAAGCTTCGCGCGCTTCTCGTCGAGGATGAGTGGGATGTGCGCGTAGGCGGGTCGTGGCGCGCCAAGTGCTTCTTGGATCAGGATCTGGCGCGGTGTGTTCGAGATGTGGTCTTCACCGCGGATGACGTGCGTCACGCTCGCGTCCATGTCGTCCACGACGACCGCGAAATGGTAGAGCGGGTCGCCAAGCGAACGCGCGATGACGAAGTCCCCGAGCTCGGTCGTGTCGAAGGTGATGTCGCCACGGACCAGGTCGGTGAAGGTGATGGCTTTGCCCGGGTTCTTGAGGCGGACGACCTCGACGGTCCTTTCGGGCGCATCTTTTGCGGGCTCTGCAGAGACGTAGGCCTTCCCTTCCGCGACGAGCTTCTCCAGGAGCTCGCGGTGGCGTGGTGCATTTTCGCTCTGGCGGGAGAATTCGTCCCACTCCATGCCGAGCCAGTGGAGGCCTTCGATGATCTCGTCTTCGTATTCTCGTTTGCTCCTTGTGCGATCGGTGTCTTCGCTGCGGAAGACGATGCGGCCGCCGTGATGGCGTGCGAAAAGATAATTGAAGAGCGCTGCGCGCGCCGTGCCGATATGAAAGTGGCCGGTCGGCGAAGGCGGGATGCGGGTGACTATGGTGGACATGGCGACAGCGTACTATGCTTCGTGCGAAAGTGCGATATCGAGCGCTGCTTGCGCGATAAGGCGGGCCGCATCCTTGTCGGCAAAGGGTGCGCTGGCTTCACGCATCTGTGCCGTGAGCGCCTGGTCGCCCAGTATGCGGCGGACTTCGGCGACGAGCAAATGCGGCGTGAGGTTGTGCTCCTCGAGCACGACCGCGGCGCCGGTGTGCGCGTAGGCGTAGGCGTTGGAGCGCTGGTCGTGGCTGATCGCCTCGGGAATCGGGATGAGGATGGCCGGCAGCTTCCATGCGGCGATCTCGGCGATGCTGCCGGCGCCTGCGCGCGAGATGACGATGCTCGCGACGCCGGCCGCTTGGCGCAGCGAGTCGGCCGAGAGGTACGCGAAGGGGTGGTAGCGCTCAGCATGCGTGTGCCCTTCGAGCGCGATGCGGGCGATCTGCTCCACGCCCGCGAGATTTTTCTTCCCGGTCTGATGGATGATGTTCATCGAGGTGACGAGATCGGGCAACGATTGCAGGAGTACCTCGTTGATGCGTTGCGATCCCTGCGAGCCGCCCAGGACGAGCAGCGTCGGTACGCTCGAGTCGAGCGAGAGGAGCGCGGCAACATCTCCCGCTGCTGGGAGGAAGAGCGCCTTGCGGACCGGCGTGCCGGTGCGCGCGACCTTGCTGCGCACGCTCTCGGGGAAATACTGCGCCGCGCTCTCGAAGGAAGTAGCGATGCGCACGGCGGCACGTGCAGCGAGGAGGTTCGCGCGTCCAGGCTTCGAGTCGGACTCGTGGATGATGATCGGGATGCGGATGAGTCGCGCCGCAAGTACGGTCGGGACGCTCGCGTACCCGCCCTTCGAGATGACGACATCCGGATAAAGACGGATGAGCTGGATGAGCGACCAGAGGAAACCGAGCGCGGTGTAGAAGGGGTCGATGAGGTTATGGAGCGACGCGTAGCGACGCCACTTCCCTGCCGGGCTCTTGAGGAAGGTGATGTTGTTTTCGAAAAGCGCACGCTCGTCAAAGGGCTGTGGTGCGATGTAGTAGAGCTTCGGCTGGACGAGGTACTGTTCGCGAGCGATGTCTTGGATCGCCTCGGCTATCGCGATGATGGGATAAAAATGCCCGCCCGTTCCCCCGCCCGTGAATACGATTCTCATAGACGTACTATACCATCAGCGCGGGACGGCCGCGCCGGCCCTTGGCGGCGCGGCGCCAGTGTGGCGACGGTGTGCGGCGACATTAAATATGACGCCTGCTTCAGCGAGCGCGACGAGGAGTGCAGTGCCGCCGTGGCTCACAAACGGCAGCGGGAGGCCGGTGAGCGGCATGAGGCCGAGCATCGCAGCCATGTTGACGAACGCCTGGAATGCGAGCAGCCAGGAAAAACCGAACGCGATGAGCCCGCTGAACATGTCGTGCGCGTCACCCGCTATCACGATCCCGCGAGCGGCGAGCGCGAAGAAGAGCGCGATCAGGAGCAGCGCGCCGAGAAACCCGCACTCCTCCGCATACACTGCGAATACTGAATCGCCATCGGGTTCGGGCAGATAGTTGAATTTCTGCACGCTCTCGCCGAATCCGCGCCCGACGAAACCGCCGGTGCCGATGGCGATGAGCGACTGTTGGATCTGGTAGCCGCTCCCGGTGGGGTCGGCGGCCGGATCGAGGAAGGTCAGGACACGTTGGCGTGCATACGGACGCACCACCAAGACCATGCTGAGTGCCAGGAGTCCGACAAGCACGATGGTGAAAAAATGCCGCCACGGCGCACCCGCGGCAATGTACATCGCGGTCGCGGTCGCCCCGATGAGGAGGACGGCGCTCGTGTTCGGTTGCAGGAGCAGCACGACGGCGGGAACGCCGATAGTCGCGAGAAATGGCAAGAGCCCGCGCCGATAATCCGCAAGTTGCTTGTGGCGATCAGCGAGGAGCTTCGCAACCAAGAAGACCACGCCGACTTTCAAGAATTCCGCTGGCTGGAGCGTGATGATACGCAGGTCAAGCCAACGGGTCGCGCCGTATGCGCGGGAGCCGAAGCCGGGGATGAATACGGCGAGCGTGAGCGCGAGTGTCGCGGCAAAGAGCCAGGGTGCGTTGCGTCGTAGCCAGGCGATCGGGACGAGACGGAAGAAAGAGAACGCGATCAGTCCCCCGCCCAAGCCGAAGATGATTTGAGTCATCGCCGCGCGCGCGACGCTCGCGTCCGCGCGCGCCAAAAGCCCGAGCGTCGCTGAGGAAAAGATGGCAATGCCGCCGAGCGTGAGCACGGAGACGATGCCGAGAAGGAGCCGATCACCAGAAAAGATGAGCGAAAGCCGCCGCATGATCGTTTAGTGTCCGCCGCCCAGGAGCGCGAGCGAGAGGCCGAGGACGCCCATGATGATCGTGATCACCCAGTAGCGCATCGTCACCTTGTAGGCCGGCCAGCCGAGCGCTTCGAAGTGGTGGTGTATCGGCGCGATGCGGAAGAGCTTTCGGTGAAAGACTTTCTTCCAGAAGACTTGCAGGAGCGTCGTGGCGACCGTCGCGATGAGCGGAAACGCGACGATCGGCAGCACGGCGACGCCGATGCCCTCTCCCAGCGCGTCAGCCGAGAACGCGGTGATCGAGAGTGCGAGCGTGAGCGCCATGCTTCCGGTCTCGGTCATATAGAAGCGCGCAGGCGGGATGTTGAACCAGAGGAATGCGAGCGTCGCGCCGGCGACGGTCGCGGTGAATGCGGCGAGCGCCACCTGCCCCTGCACGAACGCGATGCCCGAATAGGTCATGAAGATGATGGAAAAAATGCCGCCCGAGAGGCCGTCGATGCCGTCGATCGTGCCGCCGGCGTAGAGCAGCATCGTCACGAGCATGAAGAACGGGATGAAAAACCAGTGGAGGTTGAGCTGGCCGTCGAACGGGACGCCGATCGAAGAGACGCCGAGCTTTGCGTAAAACCACCACCCGGCGTAGAGGCTCATGGCCGCGACCACCAAGAGGCGTGTGCGCAGGCGGAGGCCGCCGTTGCCGCGAGTAATCTCAAGCAGGTCGTCGATGAGGCCGGCAAACGCGCCCACGGCGAGCGCCATGAGCGGGAGCCACGTCTGGCTGCGATTAAAAAAGTCCAAGCTCGTAAACGGCTCGCCCACAAGTACGCTCCCTGCGAGAAGGCTGAAGGCCGTCACGAGCACGGTCGTCCAGATGAGGATGCCGCCCATGCGCGGGGTCGAGACCTCACGCTCTTTGTGCAGGGCGTCGAAGACGGGGGTGCCGCCGCCGCCGATGGCGTTTCCCTTCCCCCCTTTCTTTTTCCAAGCACGATGCGCGTAAAGGTAATGTGCGAGTGCAGGCGCGAGCGCGATACCGAGCGCGAACGCGATCGAGGACGGGATGAGGACGCGGGCGGCGGAGGTGATCATGGGTTTTCGGTGCCGGCAAAGTGCGCGAGCGTCGCGTTGACCATCGTGTCAACATCGGTGAAGCGGTATTCCTCTGTGGAGCCGAGCGCGACGACCGCAATCGGATGGTTCACGGCAGCATCAAAGACGATGACCAGGTTGCCGCCCGCAAGGTCGGTGTACCCGGTCTTCGAGAGCAGGATGCGCGGCGTTATCGAGACGTGCGTGTTCGTATTCGGTTTCGTGTGGACGACGCCAGTGAGCGATTTCTCGGTGTCCGAGCGCTGGGTCGTCGCCTCGGCGATGTCGGGTGCTTCAGCGAGGAGCGCGCCGGCGAGGAGCGCGACATCGTGCGCAGAGCCGTACCCGCCCGAGATGGTGCTGCTCGTGTCGAGGCCGCTGCCGTCGATGGCGTAGGTCTGCGAGAGATTGAGGCCTGCTGCGGCACCAGCCAGAAGGCGCGGCACGGGCTCCCCTTTGCGTGTCGCGGCAGCGCTTGCGAGTGCGGCGGCGCCGTCGTTTATCGAGCCAGTGAGCGTCAGCCGGGCGAGGTCCCGCAGGCGGAAGGTCTCACCTGCCGAGAAGCCGCTGTCCCCTTCCACGGCGATATCTGCCGGCGTGATGGTAACGGGCGCGCCTTCCCCGAGCTCTTTGACGGCCGTGTAGGCGGTGAGCAGTTTCGTAATCGAGGCGAGCGGCAGCTGGGCGTTCGCGTTCTTCGCGTAGAGCGTCTGCCCTGTCGCAAGGTCGTAGACGATAGCCGCTTTCGCATGAAGGGCGATATCGGCGAACGCGTCCGGCGTTGATGAGGCGATACTCACTGCCGAGGCTGCAGGCGACGCGGCTTTCCCGAATGGCAAGGAATAGAGGCCGGCAAGCACGAGCACAGAGAGGATGAGCGCGGTACTCGCTTCGCGCTTCATGCGGTTGGTTCGTGCAAGTTCACTCAAATCGGGCATGTCCATAGCAAGATACGGTTACGTAGTTTCGAGGTTTTCAGCGTCACGTTCAGCTTCTTTGAGCTCGCGCGCAAATTCGGCAAAGTGTGGCAAATCTTCGACGCGCGAGATACCGAGGTGAGCGAGCGCGTCCGTAGTTGCATGATAGCGCATGCGGCGGCGGTCAGCAGGATCTTCCCTCCCCTCGATGAGGCCGCGCAGGAGGAGTGAGCGTACCGTTGCGGAGGAGTTCACGCCGCGCACCCAGTCGATCTCGCCACGGGTCGCGCTGCCGCGATACAGGATGATGGCGAGCGCTTCCAGGCCGGCCTTCCCGAGGTCGCGCGCAAGCTCCGCCTCGCGGAGTTTTTTCACGAGCTCTGCCGCGCCTGGTGCGGTGCGGAGCTCTACGGTGGACTCGGTTTCCACGAGCGCGAGGCCGCGGCCGGCGAGCGCTTCGCGCAGAGTGCCGAGAGCGAGCGCAAGGTCAGCGTCCGAAACCTCAAGCAGTTTGGCGATTCGAGACTTCTCCATAGCCTCACCCGAGGCAAACAAGAGCGCTTCCAAAGCGGCAGCAGGTTCCAACATGCTTCTAGGATACCGCGAGTCTGCTGATCGGCAAAACAGTCTGAGATCTTATGCCTGCTGCACAGCCTCCTTGAAATCCTCAAACCGAATTTTGCTGCCGGGGAATTCGTAGCCGATTGGGGTGGTTGGCGGCTGTGTATAGTCAATGGGGTGTTCTATTCGGCGCAGTATTTCCCGGTGAGAGAAACTCTCAAAATCAGCACTCCTTTTGAGCAGATCGAAGAAAGACGCCTGGCTTTCGTGTAACGCAATCACCTTCTCTTGCAGCTCTTGTTGTGTGAACGTGAGCGAGAGTGTCTCTGTTGCTTTTTGTTCTCCTGCAAACGCATTCCAGACGCGATTCTCTGGCCATCCGTGATATGCCGGGAACACATAGAGTGTGGCATGTAGAATGGTTGCTGCGTGGGACGTGCAAAAACTCACGGCATCGTGGCCGTTGTGCCCGCCTTCGTAATCGTGACCAACAATACAATCTACGGCGAGTGTTTGTGCTAAGGCCGCTACGCCTGCCTTTGCGTCGCCAACGCGCAGCATGAGTTGCCGCTCAGGTATGCGCAAGAAGTGTACGCTGGTAGCCGGAACGCCAAGCAGCCGCATAGAAGCGAGTACCTCTTTTTCGCGCACAGGTCCTAATTCGAGACCTTGATAATCTCCGCTCGTAATGTAAAGGACATCGACGCATTTTCCGGCGCGCGTTAGTTGCTCAACGAACGCACAGGTGTAAACCTCGTCATCGGGGTGTGCGAATACGAACAAATAGTGAGAAAAGTCAGTGAAATTCATACATGTGATTACATTAACCGTACCGCGGCACGCTATTGGCGCTCGTGTTGGTCATGCGAATGTCCTCGAAAAGGCCGTGCTGGTCGGCGTCGAGCGCGCCCTGCTTCACGAGCTCGAGCATAGCCAGGAAGGAGACGATCACATCCACCTTTTCTTTCTTCCCGTGTCCGGAAAACTCGCGGAACGAAAGTGTGAGCGCGCTCTGCACGCGCGTGGCGAGCTGCTCCATCATCTCGCCGATGGAAATGGTATTGCGCACGCGCGCTCGCGGCAGCTCCTCCTCGGCCGGCTCGCGCGCGGCGAGCGCTTTGCGGAGCGCCTCTGCCATCGCGTCGAGTGAAAGATCGCGCGACGGCGCAAAGACCGGCTCAGCCTCGCGAGGCCCTCGCGACACGAGCACTGCCCTGCCGAAGATGCGGCCGAGCTCGCGCGCCGCTCCCCGTGCCTGCTCATACATCGCGAGCCGCTCTTTAAGCTCCTCTACATCCTCGGACTCCTCCTCGGTGAGCGCCAGGTCGGGCAAGAGTGACTTGGATTTGATAAGGAGGAGGGTCGCTGCGATGCCGATGAAGTTCGCCGTCTCCTCCACGGGAAATACCTCCTGCGCGCGCACGTGCGCGATGAAATCGTCCGTGATCGCCGCGAGCGCGAGCTCATTCACGAGGAGCTTGCGTTTCTCGATAAGCTCGAGCACGAGCTCAAACGGCCCTTGATAGGCTTCGGTTGTGATAGTGAACGCTGGCTTAGGCGTCGTCGGATTCATCGGGGATAGAGCTGGAGAGCAGCACGTCGATGCGGTTCATGTCGCGCGGGAAGAGCGTCGCTTCCTTCACGTTGTCGATGCCGAGATACTTTTGCGTGAGGCGTTCGAGTCCCATACCGATGCCACCATGCGGCGGAAGTCCGTATTTGAATGCCATGAGATAGAACGAGAACTTCTCCGGGTCGAGACCTTTTGCACGAATCTTCTCGACAAGCATGTCGTACTCATGGACGCGCTGACTACCGGAAACAATCTCAACGCCGCGGAAGAGAAGGTCGAAACTCTTCGTGAAGCCGGGATCATTCTCGTCTTCCATCGTGTAGAACGGACGCTTCGAGACGGGATAGTGCGTGATGAAGATGAAATCGCTTCCCTTCTCGCGCTTCGCCCACTCGCAAATCGCGCGCTCCTGCTCAGGCTCGAGGTCGGGTTCTTCGGCGGCGCCGAGGATTTTCTGCGCTTCGCGGAGCTTCAGAACCGGAAATGATTCGGGCGTGAGAGGCAGTGTCGCGCCCGTCGCTGCAAACGCATCTTGTGCGCGCTCGGCAAGCCGCTTCGTGGTGTGCTGAAGCACACCCTCTATCATGCGCATCACGTCTTCGTGACTCTTGATGAAGCCCATCTCGAAGTCGAGCATCGAGATTTCGTTCAAGTGCCGGGTGGTCGCGTGCTTCTCGGCACGAAACTGCGGCCCTGCCGCATACACGCGCTCGAACGCGCCGACCATCATTTGTTTGTAGAGCTGCGGAGAGGTCGCGAGGTACGCGTTTCTGTCTTTGAAGTATTCAACCTTGAAAACGCCCGCGCCGCCCTCGGCATCGTCGCCGACAAGTTTCGGTGCTTGGAACTCGGTGAAGCCTTGCGAGTCGAGATATTCGCGGAATGCAGCGACGATCTCACGCTGCACCGTGAAGATGGCACGCTCGCGCTCGCGGCGAATGGTGAGCGGGCGGTAGTCGAGGAGCGTGTCGAGGTTGAGCTCAGCGTCCGTATCGAACGGCAGCGTGGCGGCCTTGGAAACGATCGTGAGTTTTTTCACCTCCAGCTCAATGTCCCCGTTTTGGCGGTCGGCGACGATGTTCTTCTCCGGCCGCTTGTTCACGACACCCTCCACACGCACGACATACTCCTTGCCGGTCTCTTTCGCTGTTTCAAGCGCTTCGGAGCCGGGTAAGCACACGCCCTGCACTTTCCCCGAGCGGTCGCGGAAATCGAAAAAGACCATCTTTCCCTGGTCACGTCGCACATCCACCCACCCGGTGATGCATACCTCCTCCCCCACATGCGCCGAGAGCTCCCCTATCAGTGTTCTTTCCATAAAGCTAATTAACCTATTGTGCGCCCTGGCGCTTGACTTGTAAATCCGTCTTGCTATCATGTGTATACACATTGGCTTCGGCCTCCGAGGACCCCGCGCAAGCGGGGTCCGTTTTTTGTATGGCAGAAACAACTTCCTTTTGAAGCGCTGTGAATGTGTCTTGCGCAACCATGCCAACCTTGCGCAAGAGCCGACGACGATCGTAGACGCGCATCTGCAAGACCAGCGCGTCATTTTCTACGCCGTTGACCATAAAGTGAACACGAAACGGCGCCGTACGAACTTTGGTCGTCAGAGGTATCGCCAAAAATGTATCGCGCGTAAATCGGCGTATGACAACTACCGGGCGACCGAAATCCTCGGACTGCGAATGTTGTTCCGACCCAACGTTTACACCGATAGCGCACCACCAGATTTCACGTTCGTGAAAATCGACGCGCATCTTCTTCTCGTCCAGCTTTTTCTTTCTTCCATTCCAGCGGTCGAACTCTTTCATCGTGGAGACTAGCTCACCCCGATTGCGTGCTTCACGCGGGCCATTTTGGCTTCGGTGACAGCGCGGGCTTCCTGGGCGCCTTTGGCCAGGATGTCTTCGATGCGGCCGTGGTCGCTCTGGAGTGCCACGTATCGCTCACGTATCGGCGCGAGATAGGCGCTGAGGTCTTCGGCGAGCATCTCCTTGAGCACTTTGTACTTCCCTTTGTGTTCTTCGTATATCGGCACAAGCTCGGCCTCGCTTCGCACCAGCTTGTGGATGGCGTACACATTTTCTGGGCGCTCGCCCGAAGAATCCGTGACGATGCTCATCACGCGCTTCGCAAGCTCCTCGCGGCTGGCAAAAAGCGGGATCACGTTGCCGTAGCTCTTGCTCATCTTCTGGCCATCGACACCTGGCACTACAGCAACTTCCGGCATGATGTAGGGCTCGGGGAGTGTGAACACGTCGTCTTTGTAGAGGTGATTGAACTTCTCCGCAGTGTCGCGCGCAATCTCGATATGCTGCTTCTGGTCCTGCCCCACCGGCACGACCTTTGTGTCGTAGAGGAGGATGTCGGCGGCCATGAGCATGGGGTAGTTGAAGCTGCCGACATTGATTTCTTTATTCTTCGCCTCGGCGTCTTTGAATGCGTGCGCGCGCATGAGGTATGGCATCGTCGTGAGGGTGTCGAAAATCCAGCAGAGCTCCGTGTGCGCCGGCACGTCCGACTGTTTGAAGAGCACGACCTCCTCCAGGTCGAGACCGACGGCGAGATAGGCCGTCACGAGTTCGCGCGTGCGGCGGCGCATCTCCTCGGCATCGTGCATCGTGTTGAGCGCGTGGTAGTCCGCAACAAAGATGAACGGCTTGTACTGCCCGCTCTTGAAAAGCTCCACCTGCTGGCGCATTGCGCCGAAATAATTTCCGATATGCAAATCTCCCGTCGGCTTGATGCCCGAAAGCAGGACAGGTTTCTGGGTGCTCATGAGGATACGATAGCACAAAGAATAATCCCCGGCATTGTTCCGCCGGGGATCGGTTAAGGTTTGTTGTTATTTGTACCCTGCCGCCTGTTTTTTGAACAGTTTGGCGTATTCACCACCGCCTTTCACAAGCTCCAGGTGAGACCCGTACTCGGCGACTTTTCCGTTCATGAGCACACAGATCTTGTCGGCCTGACGTACCGTCGAAAAGCGGTGCGAGATGAGGATGAGCGACTGCTTGCGTGTCAGCTCAGATTGCAGGTTTGAGAAAATCTCGAGTTCTGCAGCTGGGTCGACGTGTGCGGTCGGTTCATCCAAGATGGTGACGAACGCATCACGGAAGAGCACGCGCGCGAGCGCAAGCTTTTGCCATTGTCCGCCAGAAGGATCAACGCCGCCGAATTGTTGTCCGAGCTGCTGCTGGTACCCCTCCTGCCATGTCTCGATAAAGAGGTGTGCCTGCGCATCTCGAGCGGCTTTTCGTATCGACGAAAGCTCCTCCCAGCCGGGAGCAAACCGGCCGAGGCCGATGTTCTCCCAGGCCTGTAGGTTGTATCGCGCAAAGTCCTGCGAAAGCAGGGCGATGTGTCGGTACCACGTCTCCCGGTCCAGTTCCCGCAAGTCGGTACCGTCGATGTAGATGGCGCCTTCCGTCGGGTCGTAGAACCGGCAGAGGAGCTTGATCAGGGTCGATTTCCCCGCCCCGTTCACGCCCACGAGCGCCAGACGTTCGCCAGGTTCGATCGTGAGCGAGAGGTTGCGGAAAATCGGTTCATCCGGATTCGTCGGATACGCGAACGTTACATTGCGGAACTCGATGTGTGGTGCTTGCGTTACCGCAAGTACGCGCGCCCGAGGCGCATTCTGTATCTTCGGCTCGAGATGCATAATGTCGAAGAATGCCGCCACGGTCCGAGATTCGCCTGTTTGGTTCGCGACTGCGAGCAGAAAGCTCGTCATCGTGCCTTCGAGTCCGATGATGGAGCCTAGCACGAATACAAACGTGCCTACCTGCAGACTTCCATGAGCGACTCGGTACACCAAGAAGAACAAGATACTGATTCCAGCCAGGAGCAACAGCATGTCAGCTCCAAACATGAATGCTAACCGCTTGCGCTCCTCTGCTTTTTCCGTTTCCAAGAACCGTCCGAGCAACTCCTTCTGGCGACCGATGAAATACTCGGCTGCCTGGAAGGTCTGAAGCTCTCGCAAACCGATCAGTGATCGCGTATGTCGCGCTATCTCGTCATACTTCCTGCGCTCGGGAGATTGGCTTTTGTGGATTGACCACAGACCACGACCGTACCGTAATTCGCTGTAGAACTGCGGCAAGGACGCGGCAAGGATGATTACAAAGAATCGCCAATCGATGGCACACACCACAGCGGATGCGGTGATGACGCCCGCGATGTTCTGGAAGTTCCGGATATACGATTGTAGGAAGTTCGTAATTGCGTACGAGGATCCCTGCTCTCGTATTAAGGTGATCTTGTCCTGGAACGCCGGATCTTCGTGCGTTGCGACATCAAGGCGAGTCAGTTTTTCAGCCAATTGCAATTCGTACCGCTGTCGTGAATCCATCCAGAACAACTTCTGGTGGTACCGATAGGCAGACGAAAGGCAGGCTTGCATCAGGTATGCGAGACCAGCCAGGCCAACCAGTCCGATTGCTGCCGCATCAAGCTTGCGCTGTGCGGCGAGCGGCACAAGATGGTTTAACAGCAGTGCCTGGCTTCCGTTAACGGCGTACGGCACCAGACCGATGCCGACCGATAACGCAAGCAACAGGATGAACGATCTCCGATCTTCCTGCCATGTGTCTTTGAAGACCATTGCGGTCGCGGTACGGAAATCTTCGGACAGCTTGAATGTAATCATCAGCCCCTCCTTTCGGGAACGTTGGTGAATGGAATGTGCAATTGAAGGGCTCGAGAATGAACCCACTCTACACACCTTATAACATATTACACGTGTCTAGTCAATGACAATTAAAACCACTAAACACAACAGGCGTCAGAGCTATGCTCTGACGCCTGTTGTTCTTGTGCGCCGGGTTGGATTCGAACCAACGTAGGCTATGCCAGCAGTTTTACAGACTGCCCTCGTTGACCGCTTGAGTACCGACGCATTTTTCTATTTTGTCAACTCCTGGCGATACTCGTCAATCCATTCGAGTACCTGCCTCAGTAACTTTTTATCACAATAGCGAATATGCACAAGGCCGTGTGTCATGCGCGGGCCGCGAGGACCAGGCGCAGCGGCTTTCTTGATGTACGGTTTTGTGAATTGCCGCTCGGGAATATGCAGCGCACGGCTCCAGAAACGCGTGCAGGCTGCAATGTCCTGACCTTCGTAGCAGTAGAGTGCGGCTCGTATGCGCGACTCATCGACCTGGCAAACTTCGGAAAGAAACCTCCGGAAGATTTGCGCCATCTCGACATCGGAATTGGCAAAATCTACCGAGTGATTGCCGACCTTGTACCCTTCCGCCCAGTAGAGGAGGATTGCTGCGAGCTTGAGACGCTCCTCGCCCTCGGTGAGTTTCTGCTTCAGAGTATACGAGAGCGGTTTTGCTTCAAAGCGCAGACGATTGCTTTCGACGATGGATCGACGTGGCACTTTTTGCCGACGGAGCGCGTAAAAAGTCGCATCAAGACTGACGCCCAGCTTTTCTGACACTTGCCGTGCGCTTAAACCGCTACGATACAGGCGTGCCGCTTCCTGCTGACGTTCGGGTGAAAGCGCTGCTGGAAACGGCATGTCTCCAGTATGCGCGACTCGCGCCGCGATAGTCAATGCCAATTATACACAGTAGCTAGCGTATTTGTTTCTATTTCAGAATCAGGATGCGCAGGTCGCGCTTGCCTTTCTTGAGGAGGGCGAGGCCGCCGGAGAAGTCGCTCGCGGTGAGGGGGCGGTCGGCTTCGACAGGCGCGCCGTTGAGCGAGACGCCCTTCCCTTCGATGAGTCGGCGGGCGTCGCCTCTGGAGGATGCGAGGTTGCTCTCGATGAGGGCGTCGACGAGGGTGGCTTTCGCGCCGACGCGAAGCGTCGGCGCCTCTTTGAGTACCACCGCGCGCGCTTCGCTCGAAAGCGATGTGAGCGATGTGCCGCCGAAAAGCGCCTTGCTGGCTTCCGCGGCGGCTAAAGCCGCCGCGGCTCCGTGCACGAGCGCGGTCACTTCCCACGCGAGCTTCGCCTGGGCTGCGCGCTCGCCCGGATTCTTCGCGTGGAGCTTCATGAGCTCGGCAATCTCCTCGAGTGAGAGGAAGGTGTAAATCTTCAGGTATGCCTCGATCTTTTCATCAGGCAAATTGACCCAGAATTGATAGAACGCGAACGGCGAGGTTTTCTTCGGGTCGAGCCAAATTGCATTCCCTTCGCTCTTGCCAAATTTCTTGCCCGACGCATCGGTGACGAGTGGGATGGTGAATGCAAACACCTCCTTCCCTTTCTTCTTATGTAGAAGGTCCACGCCTGAGAGGATGTTCGTCCACTGGTCGGAGGCACCCACCTGCAGGTCGCAGCCGTATTTTCCGTTGAGGAAGAAATAGTCGAAGCCTTGCAGGAGCGTGTACGTAAACTCGGTGTACGAAATGCTTTCGTCTGGCGTATCGAGGCGCTTGCGGATAGTTTCGCGCTTTATGAGGTCATTCACCGTGAAGTACTTGCCGATGTCGCGCAGAAACGGAATGAGTTTCTCCTTCCCGAGCCAGTCTGCATTGTCGACGAGCGTAAACCGTGTCTTACCGAGCACTTGTTTGAATTGCTTCTTGATGGCGCGCGTGTTTGCTGCCACTTCTCGCACGCTCTTCATCGGGCGCTCCCCTTTTTCTTTCGGGTCGCCGATCATGCCGGTGGCGCCACCGGCGAGAAAGATGATTTTGTGCCCCGCGTCAGCCAAGCGCTTCATCGTGATGATGGCGGCCAGGTTGCCGATCTGCATCGAGTCGGCTGAGGGATCAAAGCCACTGTACGCGACGCGACGGGTGCCGAAAATCTTCCCCGCATCGGCGGACGTGTACTCCATCAGTCCGCGCACCTCCAATTCTTTTGCGATATTCATGCAGCGACTATACCACGCCAACGGGTGCGGGGGCAGTGTCGAGGAAGCCGCCTGCTTGGATTTCCCAGAGCTTCTTGTACAGGTTTTCTTCGTGGGAGAGGAGTGCGTCGTGGGTGCCGGAGAGCGTGACGGCGCCTTGCTCCATCACGATGATGCGATCCATCTTCATGACGGTCGAGAGTCGGTGTGCGACAGCAATGACGGTCTTCCCTTCCATCAAAGTCGCGAGTGCGTCTTGGATAAGGTGTTCGGACTCGGAGTCGAGCGAGGAGGTGGCTTCGTCGAGCACGAGAATCGGCGCGTTCTTGAGGATGGCGCGCGCGATGGCGACGCGCTGACGCTCACCGCCCGAGAGCTTTACACCGCGCTCACCCACGAGCGTCTCGAATCCTTCCGGGTAGTGCGAGATGAACTCGTAGCAGTGCGCTTGCTTGGCTGCTGCAATGACCTCCTCGTCGGTCGCGTCTGCACGCCCGTAGCGGATGTTTTCCATGAGCGTGCGATGGAACAGCACCGGCTCCTGTGGCACGAAGGAGATGGCGCGACGCACGCTCTCTTGGGTCACGTCCGCGATACTTTGCCCATTGATGCGGATGGCGCCGTCCTGAATGTCGTACAAGCGCAGCAGGAGCTTCGTGATGGTCGTCTTGCCGGCGCCCGAGAGGCCCACGAGCGCGACTTTCTCGTGCGGCGCGATATGCAGATCAAAATCGCTGAGCACGTTCTGCCCTTCGTGATAGGCGAAGCGCACCTTGTCGAACACGATATCGCCTCCAGAAACCGCGAGCGCCTTGGCATCCGGCTTGTCCACGATGTCGGGCGTGAGCTCGATAATGTCGAGCATCTCGGTCGCCTCGGCGAATGCGTCATATATATGGCGCACGTTGGCTCCAATATTCCAAAGTCTCCATGCAAGATTCAGAATATATATCTGAATGAGCAAGAAGTCGCCGACGGTTATACTGCCGCTTCGCCAGAGGAAAACAGCGGAAATGAGCAGCCCTGCCTCGATGAGGATGATAAAGAATCCTTGCAACATGTACTGCACCAAGTCTGTCGTCCATGTACGCACGGTGAGCTTGTGCCATCGTGCAACGAGCGCGCCGAAAATCGTGCGCTCGCGCGGAAGCGTGGCGAAGGCAGTAACGGCAGCATGGTTCACTACCGCGTCAGAGAGTCCGCCCGTCATGTCACTATCAGCGGCGCTGCGCTCTTCGCGTAGTTTATGAACCCGTAGTGTCATGCGGTATTGCACGTACAGGAAAGCAATAGTCCATAGCAGAAGAGCTGCCCCAAGAATGAAGCTTCGCGCAGTAAGCACACCGATGACACCAATCGCAAATAGTGTCGTGGGAATCAGACTGTAAAGAAGATTGTCGATAATATTTTCGAATGCGCGCGCGTAACGCCCCACACGTCTGGTGAGCGTGCCGGAGAAATTAGAGATGAAGAATTCGTGCGAATGCCGAAACAATTTCTCGAAAGCATCATTGTACAAATCGCGCATGGTGTGCGCCTCCACTCGCTGGACTGCGAAATCGTTCAGTCTTTGAATCACCCAAGAAGAAAAGTCGATGAGTACATAGAGTACGACTGCCATCAGTGCTGCATGCAAAGCCGCATCCGTCGGTGTGCCAGAGAGGATGTTAACTGCTTTTCGCAGGTAGAGCGGTGAAATAACGATTGCTGCGCTCGTGAGGATTGAGGAGAGAAGAGCGACAGCCAACAACCACGAGTATGTTCTCGCAGCTCTAAAATACGCGCGTAAGACACTCCACACACGGATATCACCGCGCTTTCTTGTCCGAGGAGGCATATGGCCATTACACCACGCCACCCATTCGAACGCAAACGGCGTCGTTTGATTTATGCGTAGAGATATGGTCTAATGGCAGTCAGACGCTCTTCCCTTTAACCAAGAAGGAGGTGAAAACGCTTGAAGATTCTCATCACGGGAAACGGATGCTCCGGCAAGTCGACTTTGCGGCGACAGCTGATGCAATACAAGTCGGCGCGGGTGCAGCAGTACGATGCTGATGAATTCAAGCAGGTTCGATGCAAGACCGACGCGGACTGCGTACGGCCAGACACATTCCGAGGTGACGTGCTGTACGTTATCGAAGACGTGCGCGGCACGGTTCCGGGAAAGTCGTTCCTGCCGCTTTCTGCGTATGATCTCATCATCTACGTGGAGCCTGGGCTGCTCACGCACATCCTGCTCTGGATGCCGCGCTTGTGGCGCTGGTTCCAGAATGGAAAGTTCGCATGGGAGCGCGACGTCGGCTGGAAAGGCACCAAGAAGCCGTATGACGTTCGGAACATCATTCCGATAGCGCGCGAGTTTCTGAAGACCATGCGCAAACGAGGCGAATGGATTCGGGAAGACCGCGCGATGCTTGCCGGCACGCGGCACATTATCCTCCACCCCGTTTGGTTCCCTACCGGAATCAAATGGACGCTGTAACGCCGCCCTTGAGAAAGGTGGCGTTCTTTTTATGTGAAGTTCAGGTCGCTCGCATCAATGCTCGCGAGGTGCTCGGTTACCGAGCTCCATGCGAACGAGA
>JAJYJQ010000042.1 GCA_021789225.1 bacterium
TCCTCTGCCGTGAGCCCAAACCGTTCCGGCGATTGGACCGCTTCGATTGCCGCACGCGCAAACTGCTCAAGGTCGCCCAGGTCACGCGTCACGATGCGATACAGCTCGGGCGGCGTTATTTCATCATAGAAATGCACGAGGCGGTTGCGATAGCCTGCCATTTTTACTAAGCGGTTCTCGGCGAATTCCTTGTCGAGGACGCCTTTCTCGCCCAACGCTCGCGCGATCTCTTTCATGGTTTTCGGCCGCTTCCCAGGCGCGTAGGAAAAGCGCGATATGATATGCCCAGCGATATCGAATACTGCTTCAAGTGCGCGCCGCAGATGATGCTCGGCAACGGCAAACTCTTTCGGATCGGTCGAGAACTGTTCCTCGGTCATACGCTCACCAACCGTATGGAGTGTATCCAGCGCTTCGCGTATCAAAGCAAGTTTCGATTCTATCTTGGTCTTCGAGAGCGGGACCTTGTACATAGGCTATGCGTGCGCGAATGCGGCGAATGTTGCTTCTTCGTATATGCTCCGCAAGAAGCGATAATCATCGTATCGCTTAATGACGCCTTCCTCATACTCGACGCGCGCCGCTGCATCTATTTCAAAGAGCACGATGCCGTCGATAGCCGCCATCTCAAGCGCGGCGTTTGCAAACTGGAGAAATGAAATGTCCAGCCGCCCGCCGTCTGCGCCATCGGGGACGTACTCGGACACAAGCGCGTGCACTTTGAGGTATGTGCCCAGCCGGTCGTGCGCGACTGTTTCAGGATCAGTGAAGACAACGCCGATATCATAATCGGAATCATCGCGCGCGGTACCGGACACGCGCGAACCGAAAAGATACAGAGCCGCGACACCCATGTCGCGCAGCGCCTCTTTGTGCTCTTTCGAGAAAGAAATCATGGGTATATGATAGCACAAACGGGTTTTACGCTTTTTTCTTTTTCGTGTGGCGCTTCACGAGAACGCGCTTGAGGTATTCGCCGGTGGCGGAGCCGGTGTTGGCGACGTCTTCGGGGATGCCTTTGGCGATGACTTTGCCGCCACGGATACCGCCCTCAGGGCCGAAGTCGATGAGGTGGTCGGCGCTCTTGATGACGTCGAGATTGTGCTCGATTACCACGACCGTGTTGCCGCGATCCACAAGCTGCTGGAGGATCTCGATAAGTTTCTTCACGTCGTCGTAGTGGAGGCCGACGGTCGGCTCGTCGAGGAGGTAGATGGTCTTCATCGTCGTCGGGCGATAGAGCTCGCTCGCGATCTTTACGCGCTGCGCTTCCCCGCCCGAGAGCGTGGTGGCACTTTGCCCGAGCGTGAGGTATCCGAGGCCGGTCGAGGCAAGCGACGCGAGCCGGTCATGCACCGCGGGCACCTCTTTGAAAAATTCGATCGCCTCCTCCACCGTCATCGAGAGCACCTCGTGAATACTCTTGCCGTGATAGGTCACGTCGAGCGTTTCTTTCATGTAGCGCGTCCCATTGCACACATCGCAGGTCACGTAGACGGTGGGCAGGAAGTGCATCTCGACGGCGACCATGCCGTTTCCCTGGCAGGCTTCGCAGCGGCCGCCCGGCACATTGAAAGAGAAGCGGCCGGGCTTCCAGCCACGCGCACGCGCCTCCGAGGTGGCGGCAAAAAGATCGCGGATATGCGTGAACGCACCGGTGTACGTGGCGGGGTTACTGCGCGGCGTGCGACCGATCGGCGACTGGTCGATGAGCACCACGCGCCCGGCGTATTCGGTGCCAGTGATGGAGGCGCAGTACTCTGGCTTTGCCTCGCGCTTCTGGAAACGCGCCGCGAGATTTTTGTGCAGGATGTCGTACAGGAAGGTGGACTTGCCCGAGCCGGAGACGCCGGTGATGACGACGAGCTTGCCGAGCGGCACGTCCACATTTTGATTCACAAGGTTATGAAGTGTGGCACCGCGCACCTTGATGCTCCCCTTCTCGCCCGTGCGGCGCTCGGAGGGCACGGGGATTTCCGTGTCGCCACGCAGGTAGTCGAGCGTACGCGAGCCGCTTTCATTCTTTTTTGCTTCGAGCAGGTCGGTGAGCCAGTCTGCGACGACGACATTGCCGCCGTGCACGCCGGCGCCCGGGCCAATATCGACGAGGTAGTCGGAGGCGAGAATGGTGTCTTCGTCATGCTCGACCACGATGATGGTGTTGCCGAGATTCTTGAGGGTGAGCAGCGTCTTGATGAGACGGTCGTTGTCGCGCTGGTGCAGACCGATGGTCGGCTCGTCGAGCACGTAGAGCGCGCCAGTGAGACCACTCCCCAGCTGTGAGGCCAGGCGGATGCGCTGCGCTTCCCCGCCCGAGAGCGTCGCGGCGCTGCGGTCGAGCGTGAGATAGTCGAGACCGACGTCGAGCATGAAACGCAGGCGGCTCTCGATCTCGCGCAGGATCGGGAACGCGATCTCGAGCTTCATATCAGAGAGCTCGAGCGAGTCGATGAATGCTTTCGCATCGGCTATTGAGAGGCTCGCCACATCGACGATGTTTTTCCCAAGCCCCTCCTCCTTCTCGCTTTTCAGGTACACGCGCAGCGCCTCCGGGCGCAAACGCTTCCCTTCGCAGACGGGGCATGGTTCATCGGAGAAGAGGGTCTTTGTGCCGAGCCCGTTACAAGCTGGGCACGCACCATAGGGCGAATTGAATGAAAAGAGGCGCGGCTCGACTTCCGGGAACGAGGCGCCGTCATCAGGGCAGATGAAACGAGACGAGAGCGTCTCGGTCGTGCCGTCGGCATGCGCAATCTTCACGAGCCCGTCGGCTTCTTTGAGTGCGAGCTCGAGCGCCTCGGAGAGGCGCTCGCGGGCGGCGTCGGGCGAGCGTTCAAACTCGGAAACGTAGATGGCGTCTACCACCGCGTCGATGTCGTGGCGCTTGTTGCGGTCGAGAATAATCTTCTCGCGGAGTGCATGCGGCTTCCCGTCGACAACCGCTTTCTCGTACCCTTTGCCGAGAAGGTCGTAGAGAAGCTGGTAGTATTCGCCCTTGCGACCGACCACGACCGGCGCGTAAATGGTGACGGTCGAGCGGTCGAGTGGTACGCCCATAACCTCGCCCGCGCGCGCCGCATTTCTGGCCGCGATCTTCCCCAGCACAAGCCTGATCATTTCTTCTTTCGAGAGTTTCTCGATCGGCACGTCGTGATTTACACAGTACGGCTGGCCCACACGCGCGTAGAGGACGCGCAGGTAGTCGTAGATTTCTGTGATGGTCGCCACCGTCGAGCGCGGGTTGTTTGAGCGACTTTTTTGGTCTATGGAAATGGCTGGCGAGAGACCGGTGATGTCGTCTACATCCGGCTTCGCCATCTGGTTCAAGAATTGCCGCGCGTATGCAGAGAGTGATTCGACATACCGCCGCTGTCCTTCCGCAAAGATCGTATCGAATGCGAGCGAGGACTTCCCCGAGCCCGAGAGCCCTGTGATGACAGACATCGCCCCACGCGGGAGATTCACCGAGATGTTTTTGAGATTGTGCGTGCGCGCACCAACAACCGACAACCAATCATTGCCGTGCTGATGCTTGTGTCCTTTGTGCGTGTCGCGGGTTGCCATGCAGAAATCCTGCCCTTGGCGGGACAGGTACCGGCGCACTATACCACGCGAGAAAGTAACCGGCTATGAAGCCGCAGACGCCACTCCCGGCGCAGCCGAAAGGACCTCCTGAATCTTTGCGATGATCTCTTCGACCGAGACCTCGGCCTTCACGAGATAGGCCCGCGCGCCGAGCGACTTCGCGCGCTCGATGTCCTTCTCTTGCCCGAGATTTGAGACGACGATAATCGGCACGTGCTGGTTCGCCAACTCCGGCTGTGCCTGCACCTGCTCCATGAACGTGAAGCCGTCCATATCCGGCATCATGAGGTCGAGGAGAATGAGCGACGGCGTATGCTTCTTGAGGACCTCGAGCGCCTCCGCGCCGTTACTCGCAAAAAAGACCTGGTACTTCCCCGAAAAGGTATGCCCGAGCAGGTTTTTCAAAATAGGATCGTCTTCGACGACCAGGATCATAGTATCGGTAGACATGTGCTAGATGGTGATGAACATGCCTAAGTATATCACGCCGTCACAGGCAGAGTGAGCGTAAAGGTCGTCCCGATGCCCTCAGCGTTCGCGGCGAAACGTAATTCCCCGCCATGATCCTTCACGATCGCCCGTGCGATGTAGAGCCCGAGGCCGTTCCCTTCGCTTTCTTTCGAGATCGCATTCCCCGCGCGATAGAAGCGCTCGAAGATATTGCCTCGGTCGGCAGCGGGGATGCCGATACCCGTATCGCGCACATACACCGCGAGTTTCTCCTGCCCGAGCATATCCACCCACGCCTCCACGAAGCCACCCGCGGGCGTGTAGTGAATCGCGTTTTCGAGTAAGTTATCAAGCACCCATTTCATACGCTCCTTATCGATGCGCACCGAGAGGAGTGCGTGTTCATTCGGACGGAATCGCAACGTAACCTTCCGATCCACCGCGAGACGCTCGAACTCGGTCACCTCGCTCGCAAGGAACTGCGCCATATCCACCTTCACGAACGCGTATTTATATTTGCCAGACTCGATACTGGAGATATCGAGCAGCGTCCCGACGATCGCCACGAGCTCGTGACTCTTCTCGGCCGCGTTCGCCACTAATGCCTCCTGCTCGCTCGTGAGGGATTCTTTCTGAAGCGCCTCGAGCGCCCAACGGATGCCAGTGAGCGGCGTGCGCAGCTGATGTGCTGCGGTCGAGATGAAGTCTGATTTTACGCGCGATGTCTCCACGTCGCGTTTGTGTGCCGCCTCGACTTGCGTCGCGAGCTTCACGAACGCAGACATGAGCGCGCGCACTTCCCGCGGCGTCGAACGATCGATCGGGAGGTCGCTCAACTGCCCCGAAGCCGCAAACGCGTGTATAGCATCGGTCAACCGACTCACCGAGCGCGTGATGGAGTGCGTCATGAGGAAGAACAGCGCACCGATGATGAGGAGCAGGAGCGAAACAAATACGAACGCCCAATTGAATGAGTGGGGATACGCGACACCGCCCATGAGGACGACTCGTCCATAGAGCGCGACGATGCTGTACGCGGCGAGCGCAAAGAGCATGAATGC
>JAJYJQ010000043.1 GCA_021789225.1 bacterium
GCACCTGGATATTTTGTACTATAAAATTAGTCTTTGGTCAATACCCCCTTCACGCGACGGACGCCTGCAGAGCTGGACTCCTCTTTCGTAATTTTGAAACGCTTGCCCGTGTCGCGGATGGTGCCGAGACCTTCTACATGCGGGCCGCCGCAGAGCTCGCGCGAGTAGACGGTGCCATCTGGGCTGGTCACCGTGTACACAGAAACGACATCTGGATATTTCTCCCAGAAACTCCCCTCCACGCCAGCCTCTTTCGCCGCCTCCTTGGGCATCTGCTCGAGTGTGACCGTCGCGCCGCTCTCTATCGCCTCGTTCACATATACCTCCACCTGGTCGAGCACCTCGCGCGAGACTTTCTCCGGATGCGTAAAGTCGAAGCGCAAACGCTCAGCCGTGATGTTTGAACCGGCCTGGTGCACATGCTCGCCCAAATATTTGCGGAGCCCCGCAAGCATGAGGTGTGTCACGGTGTGGAGCATCGTCGTGTCGGCGCTCGTATCGGCGAGACCACCTTTGAATTTCTGCGCAGCGCCGGCGCGAGACTTTTCCTGATGCTCTTTCATGAGCACATCAAACGCGGCGCGGTCGATCGTCATTCCCTTTTCTGCCGCAAGTTCTTCCGTCAGCTCGATCGGAAAGCCGTACGTTGCGTACAATTCAAATGCTGCTTCCGGCTCAATGTAGGACGAATTTCGTCCTACATGCTTTTCAAACTCGCGCAGGCCTTTTTCGAGTGTCTTTCGGAATTGCGCTTCCTCTTTCTCGAGCTCCTCGCGAATGCGCGCAGCCGCTTCCTGCACGAAAGGATATGCGCTCGCATAGACGGCACCGTAGCCCTCAGCAACTTCTGCGAGCACAGCCTCCTTGATGCCGAGTTTATCCGCCTCGCGGATGGAGCGGCGGATGAGCCGGCGTAGCACATAGCCCTGTTCAGTGTTTGAAGGCGTGATGCCGCTTGCGAGCATGAACGATGCTGCGCGCATGTGGTCGAGGATGATACGGAACGAGCGCATAGTGTCTACCCAACACTGCGGCATTTCATCGTACCCAAGATCGCCTTTCTCGAAGGAATACTTCATGCCAGAACGAGATTCAAGCACGCTCCGCGCCGCGTCAAAGACATCATTCATGAATACGTCCGGGTTGTTGCGCGTTGCTGCAGCGAGACGCTCCAAGCCGCCACCAAAGTCCACGTTGCGCTTCGGTAACTCCGCAAACGAACCGTCCTCCTGCTTCACAAACTGCATGAAAACCGAGTTGCCGATCTCGATGAAGCGGCCGCAGTCGCAATTTGGGTGGCACTGTGCGCCAAATTTCGGATCGTGCTCGGTGCCGAAGTCATAGAACACCTCCGAGTCCGGCCCGCCCGGCTCACCTGGTGGCATTTTGCTCGGCACGCCCGAGCGGCTCCACCAGTTTTTCTTTGCGCCGTAGGCAAAGATGCGCCCGCCCTGCATGCCGACCTCGCCGCCATGCGCTTCGGTACCGAGCGTCACCAGCTTTGCCTCAATACCTTTTTCGGCAAAAAGTTTCTGCCAGATGCCGACCGACTCCTCATCGGCTGCCATGCCGCTTTCCTCGTCACCCGCAAAGACGGTCACATAGAGTCGCGCGGGGTCGAGCCCAAGCCCCTCTTCTTTACTCGTGAGAAATGCAAAAATCCACGGAAGCTGCTCCTGCTTGAAATAGTCGCCGAGCGACCAGTTGCCGAGCATCTCGAAAAAGGTCGTGTGGCGGTTGTCGCCCACCTCTTCCACGTCTTCTGCGCGGAAACACATCTGCGCGTTCGTGAGCCGCGCACCTTTCGGATGCACCTCGCCCAAGAGATATGGCACCAACGGCTGCATGCCCGAGCTCGTGAAGAGTGTGGTCGGGTCGTTTTCCGGCACGATCGGCGCCGACGGAATCACCGCATGCCCCCGCTTCTCAAAAAATGCTAGGTACCGCTCGCGAACTTCAGAAATAGTCATGAGAATGAAGATACCATGAGTCACACAAAGAAAAAACGCCGACAGGTTTTCGCCCTGCCGGCGTTTCCCGTTAGATTGGAAGTCACCATTTGAAGATCTTGAGATCATTCTCCAAACTCACCTGGGACATAAGCCGGTCTGTGTCGTCGTTGCTAATGGTTTTCTTGCAGACGAACATGACTGATTTTCGACGTAATGCAATGAATCCTATCAATTTCTGCACTCGGCTAGGCTTGTCTGGAAGCACTAGCCAGCACTGCTTTCGAGTCCTGGCCTCCTTTCGGATACCATACCTCTCCCAGACGACAGCGACTGGGGTTTGATAGAACTCGTCGACCATGGCACTGACTTCATGTATGTCGCCACCATTAGCCACAGCATCGATGATTCCCTTCTTCAGCGCCTCAGCTGATTCAGTTGGATGAGTTGGGTTGGTTTGCTGCACCATCATGACCTCCGCAATGTGGTGAATTGTTTATGAGTAAAGAACAGCGGAAAGAATCCAAAGACATTTTAAAACACTAATCATTAACCTTTAATGAAGTGATCAGCTTACTTCTTCCCTTTCGCGGCGCGCTCGAGCGCGGCGAGGTCGCGTTCGATGCCGGCGAGACCTTCCTTAAAGAAGGCGGGCGAGCGCACGTCGAGACCGCACGCAGCAAAGATGTCTTCCGGAGAGGCGCTACCACCTGCAGAGAGGAACGCGTCCACCTTTTCGATGTACGAGGGGTCCTGCTTGACGCGCTCGTAGAGCGCACGCGAGATGAGCTTTCCGTACGCATACGAGTACACATAGAAGAAACGACGAATGTGACTCACGTAGACGAAGAAATAACCGTCGTCTTCCACGAGAGCGACCGCGCTACCAAGATAGCTCGCCATGTGCGTATTCATGAGCTTTGCGATCTCCTCTTTCGGCACGAGCCCCTTGGCGCGCACGGCCGTGTGCAAATCGCGTTCGAAATTGAAGAATGCGATCTGGCGGGAAATGGTCGCCACATCATCTTGCACGTGGTCATGCAGCGCGATGAGCCGCTCTTTTTCTGAGAGCGTCGCGGTGAGTGCGTCAAACGCAACCTGCTCGAAGAACGTGCTCGCCGTTTCGGCGACTGAGGTCGTGAAGTCCTGATAGAGCGGCCGCTGCTGCTTGCTGCGCTCGAAGTGAATGGCGTGCCCCATCTCGTGTGCAAGCGTCATGAGCGAGTGAGCATCGTCCACATGGTTCAAGAAGACCATCGTCGGCATTCCCACCACGCCAGAGCAGAACGCGCCGCCCGACTTCCCTTTCTTCGGATACACGTCGGTCTGACTGTTTTCGAGAAGGCGATCGAATATCTCGGCATAGCGCGGATGAAGCGCCGCAAATGCTTCGCGCACCATCTTTGCCGCCTCAGCAAACGGGATCTTCTTCTTGAGCGTGCCGATGGGCGCGGCGCGATCGGCGTACGTAAGCTTCTTTTCGCCCATAAGCTTCGCTTTGGTTTTGTAGAAACGCTGTGCGATGTCGAAACGCTCGGTGACCGCCTCGACCATCGCAAGCACGCTCGCGCGCTCGTTTTCGTAGCCAAGGATGGTCGCGTCGAAAGGCTCGGCAAAGCCGCGCAGCTCGTCCGTGATTTTCTTGCGCGCGATGATGGCGTTCATTTCGCTTTCGGCCATCGGCGAAACGCTTCGGAGCGTCTGCATGAGTGCCTTGTGGAGCGCATGGCGCTTCGCTTTCGGAAGCGTGCGGAGCATCTCGGAGGCTTCCGGCACGGGGATGCGCTTTCCGCCAAAGGGCACCTCGGCCGTGTTTACGATGTTTTCGACCGCCTGCACCCAGCGACCATGCGAGACATCGCCCATGAGCGAAAGGATTTTTTCTTCCGACTCTGAAAGGTCGTGTTTGGCGTTTTCGAAAAGCTTCGTGAGCATGTAGTGATACTCCGCGAGCTCCGGCGCCTTCAAGAAGCGCTTCTGCACCGCCGCAGGCACCTTCCCCAGCTCGAGCGCAAAGAACATGAGCAAGTTGCCGCGCTTGGTGTAGCGCTCGTCGAGCGTGTTCATGAGCGCCTCGGCCTGTTTGTCGTTTGCATCAAGCTCTTTGCGATAGGAGGCGTAGAGCATCGGCGCGGGCGAGCCTTCGAGCTCAAGCTGCTCGTATGCGGAGAGCGCCTTGGCGAGCGCCTTCGGCTCCTTGAGCCAGGTCTTGTCTTTACGATATTTCGCCGCGAACGCTTCCGCAGCACGGTCGCCCTTCTGCATGTCCGCCTCGATGCGTGGGTCACTCACCGACGTATAAAAATGTTTCTTCAGGTCCCACTCGGTCTTGTATGCGCGCGCCATGCTTCAAATTTAGATTGCTATGCGCTTGAGTATAGCTGCAACCGCAGCAGGAGACAAAGAAAAACGGGAGTTAAGTGATATTTCGTTTGGATAAATTCTTCCGATTCCAGTCATCGAGAAAGAACGCAATGAGCGCCTGCTGACGCTCACTCGGCAGCCCTCGATGCCGTCTCAGCCGCTCCTTGAGCTGGGCGTTCAATCCACCCTCCACATGGTTCGAGGTCTTCGGGACGCCCGGTACGATCGTGAAGGTGAATGCCTCGGGTACCGAGCCGAGCAAGAGCGCGCTTGCACGCCTCAGATACCGGTGCGTGTGCCGCCGACGTCCGTCTGCCCCGAGCGTCTTCTCAGCAAGGAACGCGTTGAACTCCCGATTCCATCGGTCGAGCGTATCGATCCATTGCCGTGCGTCGGCCTCGGTCTCGACCGACGAGAGCCGGAGCGCGAGGACGCGCAGCGCCCTGCCTGCGAGCGTCTTCGGACGCTTGGTGATCCAGGTGAGCGCCTGGCGCATGATGTGTGCCTGACAGCGTTGGTGCGGTATGTCCGGAAACCGCAAACGAGCCGCGAGTCGCAAGCCTTTCTGGTGGTCGGAGACGATTGCCCGCGGCTCTCCCTGTACAGAGGCGAGCGCCTCATACCAGCCCTCAGCATTCTCTTTCGGACCGAAGGACCAGGTTGCCGCTGGTCGGTCCACCGTCCGCATCACGAACGCCACGCCGACCCCACAGCTG
>JAJYJQ010000044.1 GCA_021789225.1 bacterium
TCTCTCACCAGCAGACGCGCGAGGGGGCACAGCGCCCGCCAGAAACGCCACCACCGCAGCTGGTTCATCGTCGCCGCGATCGTCGTGACGGCAATTGTCTTCGCCCTGCTCGGCGACTTCAGCAGCGTCCCGTGGCTCGGGCTCACCGGTGCCGTCCTGCAGACCACCGTCCGCCTCGTGTTCGCCTACCTTATCGCGCTCGCGGTCGGCGTCGCAGTCGCGCTCCTCGTCGGGTGGAGCCCGTTCACCGACGCGCTCTTCCCCGTGTTCGACATCCTGCAGAACGTCCCCTCGTTCGCCCTCATCCCCTTCTTCATCTACTTCCTCGGCTACACGGACCGCATGATCGTCCTCTTCGCCGTCAGCTCCGTGCTCTGGCCGATACTCTTCGCCGTCCTCGCCGCCATCCGCAATGCGCACGCAGACCTGAACGACGCCGCGACCATCTTCGGCGCGCGAGGCCTCCGGCGCATCCCATTCTACCTGATGCCGCTCTCGCTGCCGGCCGTACTCACCGGCTCGATAGTCGGGATTGCAATGGGTTGGGAATCCGTCATCGGAGCAGAGATAATCACGAACGCGGCGGGGTTCGGCTCGTTCATCAAGGACGCGAGCACGACCGGCGTGAATCAGTCCGCCATCGCCGGCATGCTCGTCATCCTGCTCATCGTCTTCACTATCAACCGCCTCGTGTGGGCGCCGCTCATGACCGAGAGCGCGAAACGCTATGCCGAATGACCCCATGCCGCCAGCCATCGTCCTTTCGCGCCTGAGCGCCCGCTTCGCGGACCAGAAGCGGAACGTGCTTGCGCTCAAGGACATCTCCCTATCCATACCGGCAGGCTCGTTCGTGTCGGTCATCGGCCCGTCGGGCGCGGGCAAGTCCACGCTCATGCGTGTCATCCTCGGCCTCATGCGCTTTGAGAGCGGCACGATCGTCCGCAATTTCTCGCGGCCGGCGATGGTGTTCCAGAACTACGCGCTCTTCCCTTGGCTCACGGCACTCGACAACGTCGCCTTCGGGCTGCGCATGCACGGCGTGTCCCGGCAAGAAAGGGCCCGCATCGCACTTGAGAAGCTGCGCGAAGTCGGGCTCGAAAGCCTCGCCCGGCACTACCCCGCCGCCCTTTCCGGCGGGCAGCGCCAGCGCGTCGGGCTCGCCCGCGCGCTCGCCATCTCGCCCGACCTGCTCATCATGGACGAGCCGTTTTCAAACCTCGACACGATCACCTCGGAAGCGCTCAAGGCCGACCTGCTGAAGATATGGCGCTCGTACGGCATGACCGTCCTCATGGTGAACCACCTGATTCCCGATGCCGTCGAGCTCTCCGACCGCGTCATCCTCATGGGCGCGCACCCGGGGCACGTCGCCAAGACGATCGAGATCGGCCTCCCGCGCCCGCGCGACCCGCGCTCGCCGCAGTTCTTCAGGCAAGTCGATTCCCTCACCGACCTCATCCGCACGATAAGCTAGGACATCCGATGTCCTAGCTTTCGGGGAGAGGTTTAGACTCTCCCCGAGCTACACCTCGATCTCAGAGAAGAAGCGGGCGCCGAGCCAGAGGAAGACGGCCGAGACGCCCACGAGCACGGCTGCGTCGAGCGCGAGCGGGAAGGTCGCCGTGCCGATGAGGAACGCGCGCAGCGCGTCTACGCCGTATGAGAGCGGGTCGAAACGGGCGATCCAGAGAAGCGCGGCGGGCACATCGCCGAGCGGAAAGAGCGCGCCTGAGAGGAAGAAGAGCGGCATCACGAGGAAGTTCATGATGAGCTGGAAGCCCTGCATGTCCTTGAGCTTGCTTGCGACTGCGATGCCGAGCGCGCTGAAAAGGAATGCTACGAGGAGCATGGCAACGACCGCCGGCAGCAAGCCGAACACGGAGACCGGCCGGAACCCGGCGACGATGGCGATAAGGAGAACGAGCACGCCCTGCATCGCCGCAACCGTCGC
This sequence comes from bacterium, assembly GCA_021789225.1. GTDB lineage: Bacteria > Patescibacteriota > Minisyncoccia > Phycocordibacterales > Phycocordibacteraceae > C7867-001. The sequence continues at coordinate 1,952 of JAJYJQ010000044.1, forward strand.
GCCGCCGAGCGTCCGGCCGAACATGATGGACGTGCGCGAGACCGGCGCGACCATCGTCTCTTTCAGGAATCCGAACTGGCGATCCCAGATGATCTGCATGCCGTTGAAGATGGCGGTGAAGATGATGGACATGCCGATGATGCCCGGCGCGATGAACTCGAGATAATTCCCCTGCCCCGCCTTCTGGAACACCGGCCCGAGCCCGTAGCCGAGCGCGACGAGGAAGAGTATCGGCTGGCCGAGCGCGCCGACGATGCGCGATTTCGAGCGGATGAACCGCTTCACCTCCCGGAGCCACATTATGTAGATCGCTTTCATATGCAAATCTTTAAATGTTTATATATGTAAATATTTCATTCATCGGCGCCCGCCGTGCCAGAGCTGTCCGCGCAGGCGCAGGTGGTCTGCCGAGCTGCCCGCCTCTTCGCGGATCTCGCTGCCGGTGAGCTTCAGGAACGCATCCTCGAGCGTCGCGGTGCCCGTCTGCGCCTTCAATTCTCCGCCCGTGCCCTGCGCGATGAGCGTGCCGTGGTCGATGATCGCGATGCGCTTCGCGACGCGATCCGCCTCTTCCATGTAGTGCGTCGTGAAAAATACGGTGATGCCTTCGTCGGCGTTCAGCTTCTGCACGTAGCTCCACAAGTGGTTGCGCGTCTGCGGGTCGAGCCCGAGCGTCGGCTCGTCGAGGAAGATGATCTTGGGGTGGTGCAAGAGCCCGCGGGCGATCTCGAGCCGGCGCTTCATACCGCCCGAGAAATCGCGGATGAAGTCGTTGCGCCTGCCGGAGAGCTCCACGAGCGCGAGCAGCTCCTCGATGCGTGCGGCGAGCGTCGCGGGCGGCACGCCGTAGAGCATGCCGTGGAGCTGCAGGTTCTCGAGCGCGGTCAGGTCGTCGTCGAGAGACGGGTCCTGGAACACGATGCCGAACGAGCGCCGCACCGCGTCCGAATCCTTCCGCGGATCGCTGCCGTTGATGAGGATGGTGCCGGACGTCTGGTGCAGGAGCGTCGTGAGCATCTTTATCGTCGTCGACTTCCCCGCGCCGTTCGGCCCCAAGAACGCGAATATCTCGCCCTCCCCGACCGAGAATGACACGTCCTTCACCGCCGTGAACTCGCCCTCGGCTGAGCCGAACTTCTTCGTCAGATTCTGCACCTCGATGATGTTGGTCATGCGGACGGTCAAGCAAAAGCCGGAGCGACCATCTCGCGCACGGTCTTTGGACTCGTACTGAACACCTCCGACGCCTCGAGCACCTCTATCAAAAGGGGTTCGTCGTCTTTTGTGAAGTGCACGACGAAATTGCCCAGCTCATAAGCGTGGTCTATGACTCCTTTCGCCGCCCCAGAGAGCGCCAGAACGTCAGAGTCAGAATCGTATGAAATCTTAGGTGTTGTCTTTTTCATAATGTGATTTCAACCCCGGGCAAAAGGTTATCACGACTATTGTAGCACCTTTCTGCTTGTAGACTACCCGCAGGACGCGACGTTTATCCAACTCGCCCTGCGCGATATAGAGAGGCAATCGCCGACAATCGATGATTTCCGGGGTGCGAATGATCTGCGCAATCTGTGTGCGCGATACCGAAACACCATACGATTTCAACACGCTAAACTTCTCAAGCGCATGCTTCGTGAAGCGAATCGGCATGTACGCACCTTACCATTCGAAACAAGCGACGCTGTGTTGGACACCGGATGTCCATGTGTTGGACACCGGATGTCCAACCGCCCTAGATATCTTTGAGCATCTCAGCAAACTGCTCGCGCGAGATGCCGAGTGTGCGCAAGTTGTTTGAGATGATGAATTGTGGCAGCTGCGCGTCACAGGGAATTATGACCGGCCTGAGCAATCCTGGCTTGTGATATTTTCGATGACTTCCTTCCTGACTCTTGAACTCACAACCGACCGCAAGCAGGAACTTTTCAAAACGCTTCCAACTCACCTTGCCGACCTTATCCATTTTTAGCTATGCGTACGCCGGGATTGCCACCCTCATCGACTCTTGAGAAATAACAGGCGGATTCCACGCAGAATTGATTTGCCGCCAACCGAGCTCAGAAAGCACTGCGTCAAGCGTGCCTTGTTCGAGAAGATCGTTGAAAAAGATACCGACGATCTCGCCAAAACGCGCCTTCGCTTCAGCTTCATCTTTACCAGACGTCGACAGGTCAAGCGCTGGAGTATATGCGACGACCTGATCACCCTCCTGTATGAACGCGACCGGAAGATTAACCGTCATTTGTTGAATTGGCTGGTTCATTCCGCCATCATACCACGCTTATGGACACCATGTCGGACATCCGGTGTCCGACAGGTGTCCGACAGTCCAGAGAATCGGGCAATTTGACCCTGGGCTATTTCATGATATGTCAATTTATAGACCCGTAGTAAAACCAAGAAGACCACCAACCAAAGGAGGCTCCCATGACCCGCACAGATCTTTTCACCAAGGTTTTTCCGTAAGAAAGGATGGTGAGCGCTACATCATCACAGGAAGACCTGAATCCGAACTGGAGCCGAAGTTCCTCGCAAGAGATACTGAAGACGGGGAATTGTTTCTCCTCTTCGGCGATTGCTTTGCTTTCTGCTTCGAACAAGACGGCGTTGGCGGATTCGTGACTGACCCTGACGATCTACAGCGCCAGAAGCCTCAGCACGGTCAGACCCCCTTAAACGTAGTCCCTTTCCAGATCGAGTGAGCGGACTCGAGACTACCACCGAACGAAAAGCCCGGAGATATCCGGCTTTTTCTATTTCTTTTCTTGCGCAATGGCAGCCTTGAGGAACTCGGTGAAGAGCGGGTGCGGGTCGAGCGGGCGGGCTTGCAATTCAGGATGGAATTGCGTGCCGAGCATGAACGGGTGCGCGGTGCGCGGGAGCTCGGCTATCTCCATAAGCATGCCGTCCGGCGACGTGCCAGAGAATACGAGGCCTCCCTGCTCGAGGCGTACGACATAATCATTGTTTATCTCGTA
>JAJYJQ010000008.1 GCA_021789225.1 bacterium
ATGAGTACAAGCGCCAGAAGCGTGGCGGCATCGGCGTGGTCGACATCGCCACCAAAGAAGAAGACGTCGTGACGCACTTCCTCGTGGCTTCGGCGCACAGCGACCTGCTTTTCTTTACCGACTATGGCAAAGCGTATGCGCTCAAGATGTACGACCTGCCGGAAGGGAAGCGCGCGACCAAGGGCAAGAGCATCATGAACTTCCTCCCGCTCGCGGGCGATGAGAAGGTGACCTCCATCCTGCCGGTGCAGAAGGGTGCGGCGTGGGATGCGCTTTCGGTCGTGTTCGTGACGAGCGCTGGCGTAGCGAAGCGCGTGGCGGCCCGGAGTTTCTCGGATGTGCGTCGCTCGGGCATTATTGCAATCTCGCTCAAAGGCGACGATCGCCTCGTGTGCGCGGCGCTCGCGGGCACGGGCGACACGGTTTCCGTGGTCACGAGCAAGGGCCAGTCTATCCGTTTTGATACGGAAGAAGTGCGTGAGATGGGCCGCACAGCTGGCGGCGTGAAGGGTATGGGTGTAAAGAAGGGTGACCGCGTGGTTTCCGCGGAGGTGATTCCGGCCGATGCAAAAGACGCCTCGTTGCTCGTCATCACCGAGCACGGCTACGGCAAGCGCACGATGATGGATGAATACAAGGTGCAGGGGCGTGGCGGCTCGGGCATCAAGACGGCGGAGGTCACGGCCAAGACCGGCGAGATCATCGGTGCCAAGGTCCTCATGGGCAATCTCGAAGAGCAGGAGATCGTGGTCGTTTCTAAGAAGGGGCAGGTCATCCGCACCGGCGCAGCCGAAGTGCCGGCACTCTCACGCGCCACGCAAGGCGTCCGCATCATGAAAATGCGCGAAGGCGACTCCATTGCGAGCATGGTGGCGCTCTAACGACGTGTCTACAACGACAGCTTTATTTCACGGGTTGGGCGTAGATATTTTTACTGTCCTCCTTTCCGCCGCAGCTTTGCTTGTGGCGGTTTTGGCTTGGACCAAGACTCGCGTTTATTACGATCTTGAAATCTATAAACTTACAGGTTCAGATATTACTGAAGATCTTCAGCTCGCAAGCGTAAAAGAGAAGTTGAACAGCGGGAAATACACCATCGTTGAAACAATGTCCCCACGCGTTTCTCCAGAGGGGAGAGACATAGTAGTTCTCATTGGAAAAATAAAGAAGTGAGAAGGTTCTAATCGGGTGGACACCGGGTGTCCACCCGATCTGTTCGCGGAGCACTGGTCTCCCGATTATCGGTTCCGCTTGTCCAGAATCATTCTCACGCGCGGCTCTCCGTCACCGAAATAATTCTCGATTCGTTCGCTGATCGTGAAGCCGAGTGCCTCATAGAGTTTGATGGCGCGGTCGTTATCTGGATGCGTGACGAGATCGATGAGTGGCACGTCCCGTAGCTCCTCAAGCACCTTCATCATTGCTCTTTTGCCGATTCCGCGGCCCTGCGCATCCGGTTTTATGACAAGCCCGCTCAGGTAAGCGTGATCGGATGCCTTCATTTCATACATAACGCTCCCAACGATGCGATCAGCGTCGCACACTAAATACACGACATTGTTGGCGATTTCCGCGGCCATCTCATGCGAATCAGTTATGGCCGAATAAGTTCGAGTATGCGCAACTTCGCGCTCGATCTCGAGAAGCACATCGAGGTTGCTTACTGTTGCGCGTTTGAGTTGAAGCTGAAAATCCGGATATTCCATATATCTACAATACCATTGCTCGGGTCGGACAAAATGGGGTGGACACCGGGTGTCCAACAGCTCATCTGGTCAGAAGTCGAAGATGGTCATTTGTTCGAGATGGTGCAGCATGCGGTCTCGAGAAAATTCTTTAAACGTGCTCGAGTCGTGGCCGATGTCGCGCAGTAACGCGTGGTCGAGTATCGCTGGTTTCGAATGCTCGGCGTATTCGGCGAGGCTACTGAGCGGATACGCAAGCGCATGCTCGTATGCCTGATCGAAATTTCGACATGCGTTCGCGAGCCCGCCCGGGTAGAGCTCGAACGGATTCTTCACCATCGTATATGTCATTAGGTTTCTGATGTCGGCATCATCCTCGATTCGCCTGGCTTTGTAAGCGCTTTGGAATAAGCTGCCGCTTTCGTCGTACTTCTCATTTATGAATTTCGAATATCCCATGCCGACGCGGTGCATAAACCTGCTCAGACCACCTTCTACGAGCTCTTTGAGAACAAGGTGGAAATGATTCGGCATGATCGTGAATGCGAGTATTGAGACGAGCGGTCTTCTTGGTTCCCAATATTCGGGCCATACGAAGGTATTCATTCCGCCAGCATTGGTGACGTCGCGAACCCACGATGACGGCATTGCGTGTGCTGTGTTGAAAAAGTAGAGGCTATACATGAGACGGAAGAGGTCGCCCTGTTCTCGATATATTTCAGATTTCTTCACGCCACGATTATAGACGTGTACGAATGAATCAGTTACAGCTTCTCGGTAGCCCATATCTTCTCAGGGTAGCATCCTGTTGGACATCCGGTGTCCAACATATCCACCATTAAATGCGCGAAGGCGACTCCATTGCGAGCATGGTGGCGTTGTGATTTACTGGTGAGACCTCGTTTCGCCCGATGAGAGGAGAATCCTGAATCCGAAGTACCGGCGAGGGAAAAGGAATCCAGTAGGGATCTTACACAGCCTCCTTCCGGCGAGCACAGACGAGTACGGCGACCACCCCCTTACGTCGCCGTTTTTTTATTTGTATACAGGATGTTGATTACGCGAGCGCGAAGCGCTCGCGACTTGCTATACTGGAACTCATACGAAAAATAACCGTATGACCTTATCCCTTAAAACCACTTGGCGACCGATCCGGCAAAAATCCTACTGCGACGCTGCTTCGGCACTCCCGACGTATCGCCAATACGCCGGTAGCACCTCATTGCGTCTCGCGACGGATTTTTGCCGGTTCGCTTCGCCATTATTTTTCGTATGAGTTCCGGCATGAATTTTGCTGACCCGAGGAAGACGGTGGAGCAGATGGGGCTGCGTGCAGGCATGAAGGTGGGGGACTTCGGCGCCGGCTCCGGGCACTACGCGGTCGCGACAGCGTCCATCGTCGGGCCGGAAGGCCACGTCTACGCCATCGATGTGCAAGAAGACATTCTAAAGCATGTGCGCTTCTTGGCAGAGCAGGCGCATCTGCACAATGTGGAAACGATCTGGGGAAACTTTGAAAAAACACACGGCAGCAAGCTGCGCGACCACACGCTCGACGCGGCCATCCTCTCGAACGTGCTCTTCCAGCTTAGCGACCGTGCCGCGGCGCTGGCGGAAATCAAGCGCACCCTGAAGCCGGGCGGTATGCTCCTGGTCGTCGACTGGGTCGGCTCGTTCAGCGGCGTGGGCCCTGCGCCCGAGCATGTCGTGAGCGAGCGCTCTACTGAGGAGCTGTGCGCTGCCGCGGGGTTCACTAAAGTGAAGGACATCGTGCCGGGCGTGCACCATTACGGGATTCTCTTTTCGGTATGAAAAACATCTCCACATTTCAGGCGGTGCTCATGGGCGTATTCGGCGTCTTCGCGCTTATCGGCATATTCGTCTTCGCGACGTATTCCGGCTCCTCGTCGAACAAGGCCACGGTCGGTACGGTCGTCATTTGGGGCGAGCTCCCGAAAGAGCAGATGACCCAGGCGCTCGCGACGATGACGCAGTCCGACCAGACCCTCCAGAAAGTTTCCTATATATATAAGGACCCTGCTACCTTCGAGACTGAGCTCACGAGCGCGATAGCATCGGGAGAGGGCCCTGACCTTGTGCTCATCTCGCAAGAGGACCTCGGGCCGCTCATGAAGGAGCTCACCCCGATCCCGTACACCTCGCTCCCGCAGCGCACCTTTACGGACACGTTCTCGGATGCCTGCTCGATTTATCTCGCGCCGGAAGGGATTTACGGCATCCCGGTGGCGATCGATCCGCTCATGCTCTACTACAATCGCACTATGCTTTCTTCGGCGAGCATCGCGGCGCCGCCTGCCACCTGGGAAGCGCTCACGGGGCTCGTGTCGCAGGTGACGGAGCATTCAAGCTCTCAAAATATCTCGCGCGCGCTCGTCGCGCTGGGCACCTACGATAACGTGCACGATGCGCGCGGCATCCTCTCGACGCTTTTCTTGCAAGCGGGCGTGCCTATCGTCGAGCGTAATGCGCAGGGTCGGCCGACCGCGTCGCTCGGTATCAGCTCCAGCGTGACGGCGCCGGGCGAGTCGGTGGTGCGTTTCTACACGCAGTTCGCCGACCCGAGCAAGGTCTCGTACACCTGGAACGTCGCGCTTCCCGATTCTCTGCAGATGTTTACGAACGGCGATAGCGCGCTCTACCTTGGCTACGCCTCGGAGGCTTCGTTCATAGCGGCTGCGAACCCGAATCTTTCCTTCGACATGGCGCCGGTCCCGCAGCTTGCGACGGCATCGTTCAAGACCGACTACGCGCGTGTCTACGCGTTTGCGCTTCCGCGCGGTGGCGCGAACCAGGCCGGCGCCCTGCTCGCGGCATCGACCTTCTCGAAGGCGGCGAATGAGCAGATCGTGGCGGCTGCGACCAAGCTCGCGCCAGCGCTCCGCTCCTTGCTCGCAGCGCCGCCTTCAGACCCGATCGCGAACGCCGTGTATCCGCAAGCGATCATGGCACGCGCCTGGCTATCCCCAGCGCCCGCGGTGACCGATCAGATTTTCTCGCGTATGATTCTTGATGTGGTAACCGGACGCGCTCCGATCGCGCAGGCGCTCGCGAGCGCCGAGCAGCTTATCGAGGCACAGCTTTCGGGAGTAAACCAGCTTTCGACAACACCATGAATGAACTAACCCGCCGTATGCAGATAGTGCGCGCCACGGCCGCGCAGCTTCTGAAGCCGCGCTTCACGATGCCGCTTCTTATCGCCGTGAGCGCGCTGCCTTCGCTCGTGGTCGCCGCGGAAACCGGCCTCCATAATCCGCTCAAGGTGAGCACCGTGCAGGATTTCCTCACGACGATCCTTGGTTATGTGGTGCAGGTCGGAACGGTTGTCATCGTACTCATGATCGTCGTGGTCGGTTTCCGCTACGTGACGGCGCGCGGCAATCCGGGCGAGCTTGAAAAGGCGCACAAAGCGCTCCTCTGGACGCTCATCGGCGCGCTCGTCCTCCTTGGCGCGCAGGCTATCGCCTCGGCGGTGAGCTCGACCGTCACGGCCATCTCGTCCTCATAGCGCATGACGTTCGCAAAGTACATACAGTTCATCATAGACGCTCTCAACACGATCGTCGTGCCGGTCATCTTCACGCTCGCATTCCTCGCATTCGTCTTCGGCATCATCAAATACTTCTTCCTCTCCACGGACACGACGGAGCGGGAGAAGGCGCACGCGTTCGTGTTGTGGGGCACCCTCGGCATGGTATTATTGTTCTCAGTCTGGGGACTCGTGCGTTTACTGCTCGTAACTCTCGGTATTTCATGATTTCATCTGTACTGACTTCCCGTGCATCTCGGCTGGTGGCGACTGCGGCTTTCATGCTCGTACTCGCATTGCCAGTAGCGAGCGCGCACGCAGCTTTCGGCATAGGCATCGGTGGTGGTGACAGCTCATTTCAGTGGGGTGTCTCGTTCGGGGATCTGCCCTTCGGCGGCGGCTACTCCGGAAACACCATCCCAGGCATCGGGATGCTCATCTTGGACATCATCAATGGCGTCTTGGTGCCGCTCCTTTTCGCTATTGCCTTCATCACGTTCCTTATCGGCATGTATCGCTATTTCATCGCAGCTGGAGACTCCGACGAAGGCCAGAAGAAGGGGAAGCAGCTCATCCTGTACGGCGTTATCGGCTTCGCGGTGATGGTGAGCCTTTGGGGCCTGGTCAATGTCGTCGCCAACACGTTCGGTCTTGCCGGGCAGGTGGCGCCGCCCATCCCGCTTTCGTTCTAGCTTCACATATGCAGACATCCTCGACCATCCGTTTCCTTGGTAAGACAGCTATCCTCGCTGGCGTAGCAGCGCCGCTTGCCGCGAGCGCAGCACCGAACGTCACCGGCCTTCTCATGTACCGGGATCTGGTTCTCGGAACGATAAACAGCATCATCGTCCCGATACTCATCTCTATCGCCTTCATCACGTTCATCATCGGCGTCTACCGCTACTTCGTTTCCGAAGAGGGTTCGGCCAAGCGTAGCGAGGGCTCACAGTTCGTCCTGTATGCGGTCATCGGCTTTGCAGTCATCTTCTCGGTGTGGGGTTTGGTCAATGTCGTGGGGTACACGTTCGGCCTTATGGGCCAGACAGCTCCTTCGATGCAGGGAGTCCCGATCAACTAACATGACAAAGATTGCTCCGATACGTCACTACAAGCTGATTGCAGCTCTCGCCACGTTGTTCTCACCGCTTGCGGTGAGTGCTGCGAGCGGCGTTCCGGATTTGACCGGCGTCGCTTCGTACAAGACCTCGTTCCTTACGGCAGTGAACACGATAGTGTTGCCGATACTCTTGAGTATCGCCTTTATCGTCTTCGTGCGTGGCGTGTATACGTATTTCATCTCCGAAGCGGACTCGAGCAAGCGCAGCGAGGGTGCCAAGTTCGTCCTCTATGCCGTCATCGGATTCGTCCTTCTCTTCTCGGTCTGGGGTCTGGTGAATTTCTTCAATTCAGTCATCGGTCTCTCCGGCTCGAACGTTCCTACGTACCAGACGCTGTGAGAAGTATCTCTCGGCTATTGCCAGAGGGATTCGGGATCGATGCGCACGGTGACCCAGGGCGGAAGCAGTGCGATATGCGCGGCGAGCTCTTTGTGTGGCCACGGTGTGTCAGAGTACTTTGCGACAAATGTGCGGATTTTCTTTCCTGGTGTGACGAGCCGGTCGGGCAGGCGCGCGGGAGTGAGTGGGGAGAGGAGCTCGGTGACCCGCGCCTCGCCTTCGGCGAGGCGCGCGTCTGTCCCTTCGATAGCGAAGGTGATGAGGTGGCCGAATGGCGGGTAGCCGAGGCGTTTCCGGAGCGTGGTCTCTTCCGTAAAAAATGCAGTGTCGAGCGGATTGGCGAGCGTCGCAAACACTGTATCGTCCGGCCTTCGGGTGGCGATATGTACCTCTTGGGCGCGTTCGCTCAGGGAAAACGCGAGACTGGCGAGGCGCTCACGCGCGCGCCAGAAAGGAAGCGCGAGCAGGGAATCAGCCGAGGCGATAGCGGCGACGTCGAGGGGCGTGGAGGGGTCGAGCCAGGGAATGAGCGCCTCCGTGCCGACGATGAGCGTGCCAGGCTCGGTGAAGTGCGCGGCGGCCCTGCGGGCCGCCGCAGGCGTCTTTATGGTGTCAGTATCAAAACGCACGATGTGTGCCTTCGGAAACTCGCGCGCGAGCTCCTCGGCGACGCGTTCGACGCCGACCCCGAGCGGGAGGAGATTCCAGCTCCCGCACACGTCGCAGAGCGCCTTCGCGTCGCGCTCGACCGCGCCATCTGAAGAGCGGAAGACACGCTTCCCGGCAGCGGTCGCGAGCGAGAGGGCGCGGCCGTGCGCATCGCGCACGGCCGCGCCGCAGTCTCGGCACACCACCGCGCTCGCGTACCCTTTGCGCACGGCAAGCACTGCGGCGCGACCGCCGTCTCGGAGCGCTTTCTCCAGAGCTGCCTGCAGCGCGGGTGTGATAGCGCGAAAGGTGCGTGCGGTCGGCATCTCGGCTTTCTTCTCGCGCACGTCGTGGACGTGTATCGGCGCGGCAGGCGCTTCAAGCGGAGCAGTCGGAGTGGGACGCACCTCGAGCCGTAAGGGATAGTCGCCCCGCGTGAGCGGCACGTCACGCGCTTCGGCATAGGCCTCGAGCGCGACGCGCAGATCAATCGGGACGGTGGCTCGCGTCAGATAGCCTCCGGCGCTTTCGTGTTCGAGGATGACATGCGCGAGATGTTCGATCGGTGTAAACGCGTACTGCGGCGTGGTGATGACCACTGCTGCGCGGCGCGCAGCAGCAAGCGCGCGTTCGCGCGCCTTGGGCGCAAGCGAGCCGCTCACCACGACCGCGTGCGGGAACGCTTTCGCGAGATGTGCCACCTCAATGGCCGTCGGCGCGACAATAAGCACGGTTCCCGCACTGTTGGACACCGAGTGTCCAACAGTCTCGGCATAGGTGGCGACACGCTCTCGGTAGGGCGCTTCGCAGAAATCCAGAGCCGCTCCTGGTCCTTTCGCGAGACGTTTCGGGAACTCGTGTTCGAGGAGCGTCTCGGGCAGGAGCGCGCGCAACACGGTGCCGAGCGGGAGGGCGTGATACTCCGCCGTGTAAATCGCGGCTTCTCGGTAGGGAGCCGGGAGCACACCAGTGGTGCGTACCGAGCCTGCGCGCAGTGTGAAGGGTGCGTTCTTCAGGTCGCTCTTCGCGTCGCGCACGCTCACGCAGCCGACCACGATACCGGGCACGGTCTTCTTGCGTAGCGGAACCGAGACGATGGTGCCGATCGCGAGCCGCTCGCGAAAACGATACGAAAGCGCGCCTTCTGGTGCATGGCGCGCGAAGGGGATGACGTCGATGACGTGCATGGGCTCGCTACAAACTTAGCGTATAGACGGAAGACTGGTCCGCGACAACAATCGTGCCGTCTGGCTCAACTGCGGCGCGCGGGTCGATGCCGTGCAGGACACGCGTAAAGGTGCGCGGCTCGCGCGGGTCAAGCGAGAGGGCGTAGAGATCTTGTCCGATAAGCACGAGGAGGGCGTCTTGACGGCCAGGGTACGCGAAGAGGGCTGAAGGCCGCGAGGGTGGCGTGAAGATAAGGGTCTTCTCGCAGGTGCCGCTTGCGCAAAGGTAGGACGGTGGCGTGCAGGCAGGCGTGGTGGTCGGCGCGGCAACCACGGTGTTGTTTTCTGCTGATACGAAAACGAGCGCGCACCCGTTCGCCATCGAGAGCGGCTGCGCTTCGGTGGGAAGCGTGGCGTGGTCAATCAGGGTGCGGGCTGCATGAGCTGCTTCGCCCGAGAGGAGCGTTCCGGAAACCGCTTTCGGTACGAGAAGCGCGGCGATGGACGAGTCGGTCCCTTTCGGGACAGTGACGAGACCGGTCCAGGCGGCGTAGTTTTGCGCGGTGACGAGGATGGTGTGCGGACCAGGGACGAGCTCTATAGAGAGCGTGTTGCCCTTGCTTTCTCCGCGCGGCGCGTAGTCGGCAAACACGGCAGCACCATCGGAAAGGCCGGTGACAGTGAGCGTGCGCGTCTTGATGAGGGTGATGCTCGGGCCGATACGATACCCGGCAATGTAGAGCGCAGCCATGGCGGCGACAAGTACGCTTGCGAGGGTGATAAGCGGCCACCAGTGCTTCATGCGGGTAGTATACCGCAGGAGGCAGAAAACAGAAAAGCGCGGCCGGCGGAGCCGGCCGCGCTTTTCTGTTTTCGCGCTACTCGACCGCCTCGATAGAGGCGCCGATACCTTGCAGGCGCTTCACGATGTCCTCGTAGCCGCGGTTGATCGTGTAGACGTTGCGCAAAATGGAGTGGCCGGAGGCGCCGAGCATACCAGCGACGAGCATTGCGCCAGCGCGGAGCACGGGCGGGCACACCATTTCAGCAGGCTTGAGGATGGTCGGGCCAGTGATCGAGATGCGGTGCGGGTCGTGCAAGAGGGTCTGCGCGCCGAGGCGGTCGAGCTCGGTGTAGTAAATGGCGCGCTTGTCATAAACCCAATCATGGAGCATCGTCGTGCCGGCGGCTTGCGTCGCGATGACGGCAAAGAAGGGCAGGTTGTCCATATTGAGACCAGGGTACGGGCGTGGGTGAATGCGCTCAGGAAAGGCGACAAGGTCTGAGGGCTCGATTGAAAGGTCGATGAGCCGTGTGATGCCGTTTTCGGAAAGGCCAATGTCTTTCGCAGTGTAGCGCAAGCCCATGTGCTGGAGGATTGCGAGCTCGATTTCGAGGAATGCGGCCGGCGCGCGGCGAATCGTGAGCGGCGAGTGGGTCGTGATGGCGGTCGCGATGAAGAACATGCTGTCGATCGGGTCTTCGCCGACGCTGTAGGTGACGTCTTTCGCAATGTCTGCCACGCCGGTCACGGTGAGCGTTGTCGAGCCGATGCCCTCGATCTGCACGCCGAGCGCCTGGAGGAAGCCGCAGAGCTCTTGCACCTGATAGTTTGCGGAGGCGTAGCGGATGACGCTCGTGCCCGGGACGCGAGCGGCGGCGAGCAATGCGTTTTCGGTTGCAGTATCGCTGGATTCATACAAAACCATGTCTGCCGGATGGAGCCCCTCATGCGAGATGTGGTAGGAGTCGGCGCGTGCCTCGATGGAGACGCCAAATTTCTCGAGCGCGTTCAGGTGCGGGCGAACGGTGCGCGTGCCGAGCGTGCAGCCGCCGGATTGCGGGATGTCAAACGCGCGGAAGGCGTGAAGCAGCGGGCCGATGAAAAGGAGAATGCTGCGCGTGCGGATGGCGGCGGCGCGGTCGATGGTCTCGAGCGAGAGCTTTTCCGGCGGCGTGAGGGTGAGGGTGTTGCCGCTCCAGGTTGCCTCGACGCCAATGGAGCGCAGCACCTCGACGAGGCGGTGCACTTCTTCGATGCGGGGCACGTTTGTGAGCGTGGTTGTGCCGCGATTAAGGAGCGAGGCCGCCAGGAGCGCCACCGCGCCGTTTTTCGAGCGGCTCGTGGTCACGCTTCCGGAAAGCGACGCACCCCCATTGATACTAAAATTCAAGCTCGCCGGAAGTGACATGTCGGCATGATACCAGGGGAGTAAAAAACAGGGAACTGGGGACAGTCGTGCGACGACGATTAGTTTGCGCCACTTGAAAATGCGTGGTACTGTCGCGCTGGACTTGTCGGGCAATTACGCTCAAAAAATACATACGAGTGGAGGCGCAACTATGAACATTGGGGACTGGCTCATCAGAATCACATGGTGGTTGCTGCTTGCTCTTGTGAGCTTTGGGCTTGGCAGCATACTTGCCGAAAAACGTGTGAGCAAGGCGAAGCGAGCCGAGGAGAAAGAAGAGCTCACCGCTTTTTACTGCGAGAATCGCTCATGGGTATGTGTGGAAAGGCAGGAAGAGCCGTACGGCGGGCCGTTTGGCTCACGCACCGAGAGCATTCTCATCGAAGACGCTGGAAGCAAGCAAAGAATCCGTTTATCTAATTTCAGCAACAGCATAAAGACAGGCGACCAGGTTTACTTACGTCTGCTCGCGCCTAATGAGAAAAGATGCGGGCCAATCTACCTCCCGAAAGGGGATATGCTTGCCGCCGGGCCCGTGACTACCACCAACCCCGCAGACTACCTAGAATAAGCCAAGCCGTTCTCTCGCTATGTTCGACCGTCCCGCAACTCTCAGGAGGTGCGGGACTTTTCATTTCCGCGCCGCGCGTAGCGCGGCGCGGGGAGACAGGGTATGATAGGCACAACTATGTCATTCTTTTCTCCTCGGCTCGGCATTGATCTTGGTACCACGAACGTGCTCGTGTACCTGCCGGGCAAAGGGGTGGTGCTGAATGAGCCCTCGGTCGTTGCTGTTTCGACACAAAACAACAAGGTGCTCGCCATTGGCGCGGAGGCAAAGGAGATGGTTGGCCGCACGCCAGACACGGTCATTGCGTACCGGCCGATGAAAGACGGCGTTATTGCCGACTATCGCGTCACCGAGGCAATGCTCCGCTATTTCATGCGCAAGGCGATCGGGTGGAACCCGTTTCGGCCGACCGTGCTCGTCTCGGTGCCTGCGGGAGTCACTTCCACAGAGAAGCGCGCCGTCATCGAAGCGGCAGTGAAAGCTGGAGCACGCAATGCATTCGTTGTGAAAGAGCCGATCCTCGCCGCGATCGGTGCCGGCATTCCCATCCACGAGCCGATGGGGCGCATGGTGGCAGACATCGGCGGTGGCACGATCGACGTGGCGGTGATTTCTCTTGGCGGCATCGTCGCCTCGACCAGCGTGAAGTGCGCAGGCAACAAGCTCGACCACGCGATTATCGATCATGTGAAAAAACAGTACAACCTCGCTATCGGCGAGCGCACGGCAGAAGCGACAAAGATACGTGTTGGCTCGGCGGTGCCAGTCTCAGAGGAGGATACTATTTCTATCAAAGGCCGCGATTTAGTTTCCGGTTTGCCGCGCACGATTGACCTTTCGACCAATGAGCTTGTGCAGGCGATGGGGCGTGAGCTGCGCGAGATGATGGGCGCGGTGCGCAAGGTTTTGCAGGAGACGCCGCCCGAGCTCGCTTCCGACATTATCGACAACGGCATCATCCTCACTGGCGGCACCTCGCAGCTGAAGAATCTTCCCGAGCTCGTATATCGCCGCACGGGCGTGCAGGCAAAGCTCGCGCAAGATGCGTACTATTGCGTCGCGCGCGGCACCGGCGTCGTGCTCCAGCACCTCGATACCTACCAGCGGAGCATTCTCGCGAAGCGCTAGTCCATGTGGGACATAGTATGTCCCACATGATTGAAACTCGGGCGAAGTGATAGTATGCTGGCGGAGTAAGGGCCCATAGCTCAGCTGGTAGAGCGCGTCATTCGCATTGACGAGGTCAGGAGTTCGACTCTCCTTGGGTCCACAGCGACAATTTCATGATGTAAATAGCAGAGTCAGATGCTAAAACAAAAGCTAACTATTGCAGTCGATATTGATGATGTCATATCCAAAAATGCGCAGGCGTTTGTTGAATTTAGCAATAAAAAATGGGGCACACACCTGACGGTAGACGACTATCAAGATCATTGGGCTGAAATGTGGAAAGTGGAGCATAAGGAAGTTGAAAAGAGAGCTCGTGAATATCATGAATCGGGTCACGCTGCGACGTATCAAACTATCGATGGAGCAAAAGAAGCCCTACAGAAGCTAAAGGAGCGCTTCAGGTTGGTGATACTCACATCTCGCCGCAACTCAGTAAATCAGCTAACCCGAGAATGGATTGAAAAGTTGTACCCGGACATTTTTGACGACATTGTCTTCTCTGGCTCCTACGACACATTGACGCAAGATAGTCACAAAAAGACGAAAGGCGAATTAGCTAGAGACATCGGTGCGGATTACATAATCGATGACCAGCTCAAGCATATCCAAGCGGCAGCAGAGCTAGGGATACGAGGAGTTTTGTTCGGAGATTACGCATGGAATAAAACCGACGTATTGCATGCAAATGCAACACGCCAAAAACTGGAAGGAGGTTCTTATCTACTTTGAGGCGGTGTAAACATGTTCAATAAAGGCTGGCTTCATCTATTCCGACTTTGGTCGCGATATACTGAATCCGTATGGCTACACACGGAAAACTGACGAAACAGGAACGGGCGGCGCAGGATGCATTCGTGGCGAAGCTCGCCTTTACAGAGCGCAAAACCGCGCGCCCGGTCGTCATCGCGCTCATCGGCCTTGTCGGCTCGGGCAAGAGCTCGGTAGCGCAAGAGCTCGCGAAGCGCATTGGTGCGACAGTCGTTGTGGGTGATGACATCCGCATCGAGCTGCGCAGGCAGGATGCTTCGTACGAGCACGCGAGCCGTATCGCGGGAAACGCGGCGCGCGAGATCGTGCGGAAGGGCGGCAACGTCATTCTCGACAGCGATTTTATCGATACAAAGCGCGCGAGTTTGCGCGAGAAGCTGCGCGGCACCGGCGTCCGACTGCTCTTTATTCGCACACACTGCGACCGCGACGTGATGCTCGGCCGCATGATGACGGCGACCTACCGCAATCAGATTGATGATTTCTTCGGTGGCGCGAGCGCTGCGTGGAAGGGGAATGCACAAACGAAAGGTGCGGTCGTGAAAATTCGCGAGATGTGGCGACGCACGCCGCACCACTATCGCTGGGAGAACGAAGCGGGCGGCAGGTGGGTGCTCAGGAAGTTGCCGTTCACAGTGTTCGCTGAGATAGATACGACCGACGAAGCAGTGTGGAAGCGGGAAGTGAAAAAGTGCGCTGAGCGCATCCTTTCACAATAATTGGTAAACAAAAACGGCCGTCGCGAAAGCGAAGGCCGTTTCTTCTTAGGTGATCAGTTGGCTAGAAAGAGCAACCGAACTCAGGTGCGCTTAAGATAGCGCGCTTCTCAGGTGAGATTTCTGCCCAGAAAAGGGAGCAGGCCGAGAGAGGTCTGGTTATTTTGGGCATACCCGGCAGTCCAAAGCTCGGATCGATGCCGAACCTCCCCAAGCTCCTTGCGTTTGCTGCGATGTTGTCCAGCAGCTCGGAGAAAAGCCGGAGCGCACCGCCGCGCAAGTCGATGGGGTGATGTCCGTCACGCGACACACTCATGATCAGCGCTCGGTCAACTGGCCGCCCCCGAAGCAGTCGTATATGGAAGAAAAAGACAATTCCTCCAAGTGCCAGGTGGCCGTAGTATTCGCGTTCGGCAACTGCTTGAGTCAACTCCCATAGAATAGGTATTTCCATGTCTCACCTCTAAGTATGCAAAGAACTAGTAAGTGCGCGCCCGATGCGGCTCGCACGCCATTTCGCTTTTCCGCCTGATACTAAATCATGCCTGACGGCACAAATCAAAACAGTGTTTGTGGACCATACCGGACTTGAACCGGTCACCTCCCGCATGCCGTGCGGACGCTCTACTGACAAGTGAGCGAGGGAATATGAAAATTGGATTTTCATATTCCGAGCGAACGCAGGCAGAAAGCTCTGCTTACTGCGAGGAGCGAGGCGACAAGAGTGACGGGCTAAGCACTTTTGTACGCCGAGCGACGAAGCAGAAAACTTTTGAGTGAAGCGAAAAAGTTTACCAGATGAGCAGAGTGGACCTGGGGGGCTTCGAACCCCCTACCTTGCGCATGCCATGCGCACGCTCTACCAATTGAGCTACAGGCCCTTCAGCCAATACTCTACCGCGCAGAGCCCGTACTCTCAAGGGTGGGATAGCACCGTATACTGATGCGTATGCGACTGACATCTGTATCCAAGCACATCCTGTCTCTCGTCGCGTTGGCACTCGTGTTTCTCGCGGTGTCGTATCTTGCGCAGCGGTATCACGGGGAGCTCGCGTTTGTCGTCTCACGTGGCGGTGTGTTCGGTGTCATCGGCTTCATACTGCTTACCGCACTGTTCGTCATTTTCGTCATACCGCTCGATATCGCGTTTCTTATCCCTATCGGCGCGTCCGTGTTTGGGTCAGTGCCGACGGCGCTCATGAGCATTACCGGCTGGACGCTCGGCGCGGCTGTGGCGTTTGGCATCGCGCGCCGGTTTGGTCGGCCTGTGGTGGAGCGGATCATCGGCTCGGGCAGGTTGGCGGCGGTGGAGCAGCGTATCCCGAAGCGAGATTTGTTTTGGAGCGTGGTCGTGCTCCGTATGCTTATGCCAGTGGACCTTTTGAGCTATGCGCTCGGGCTCGTGAGCTCTCTGTCATGGGGGAGGTATGTGCTTGCGACCGCGCTCGGGGTCGCTCCCTTTGGGTTTTTCTTCGCGTATGCCGGGGTACTGCCGTTTCTCTACCGAGTGGTCTCCATAGGTGTAGCGCTCGTGCTCGCGGTCGTGCTTTTTCTGACCTATGGCCGGGTCCGGAAACCGTAAATCTCACGGACCAGCTCATCACCTTTGACGAAAAAGCAATTATCGTGTATAACCAGAACCATTGTTACTTACGTATATATGGCACCGAAAACGAAAACCCCGACCAAGAAACCCGCGGCCAAAAGCAAGGCTGTGGCATCTATGCGCTTTGATAGCGCCGTTCTGGTGAAAGAGCTGCTTGCGCCGGTTCCGGAGCGAGCGCGTGACGTGCTTGTGCGTCGTTTCGGGCTCGGGGCGAGTGCGACGCGCGAGACGCTCGAATCCATCGGCAGCCGTGCAGGCATTACGCGCGAGCGCGTACGCCAGATCGAGAATGCAGGGCTTGACGCCGTGCGCCACTCGGAGGCGTTTGCGAAGGCTGCGCCGGCTTTTGAGGAGCTGCGCAAGCATGTGCTCGCGCAGGGAGGCATCGTGGCCGAGGAGCACCTGCTCTCCACGCTCGCGACTGATGAGCGTGCCAAGAACCGCTTCCGCTTCCTCCTCGTGGTCGGCAGTGCGTTTTTCCGTGAGCGCGAGACGGATGATTTTTATGCACGCTGGCATGTCGATCCGACCATCGCCGATCAGGTCCACGAAGCGCTCTCGCGTCTGTATGACAACTTGCCGGATGAGGACGTCATCCCGGAGAGTCAGCTGCTCGACCGCTTCATCGAGGAGCTTCGCGAGGTGAACGATTCCTATCGCGACGAGACGGTGCTCAAGCGTTGGCTCGGGCTCTCGAAGCGCATCGGCAAGAATCCGCTTGCCGAGTGGGGCCGCGCGCACTCGCCGGCCATCCGCACCAAGGGTGTCCGCGACTATGCGTATCTCACGGTGAAGCGTGCCGGCCGTCCGATGCACTTCAGCGAGGTGGCGAAATCGATCGGGGAACTTTTTGCGAAGAAAGCGCATGTGGCGACGACGCATAACGAGCTCATCAAGGACAAGCGCTTCGTGCTCGTGGGTCGCGGTCTCTACGCGCTCGCCGAGTGGGGCTATGCACCGGGCGTGGTGCGCGATGTCATTCGCGACGTGCTCGAGAAAGAAGGCCCGCTCACGAAAGAGGACATCCTGGAGAAGGTGCGCGCCGTGCGTTTCGTGAAAGACAATACGGTGCTCGTGAACCTCAACGACCCGCGCTATTTCAAGCGCCGCAAGGACGGGACGTACGTGCCCGCGTAATGAGAGCGCGCACGAACGCTTCGCGTTCGTGCGCTACTCACAGACCACCACGCGCCGCGCTCCACAGGAGCGCGGCGCGTGCGTTATACTGTGTGGGTGGCAGGCTCATTCGCAAAAAGTTTCAAGGAATTTCACAAAACCGTCGGCTCACCCGAAGGGGCTGGCAGGTCGCTCTGGCCGCTTTTCATTTTCGGCGTCATTGCGCTGTTCATCTCCGCCGCGATCGTGCCGTCTTTCTTCGGGAAAGCGTTGCCGCTCGCGTTTTTTCTTGCGCCGCTGTGGATGCCGTTCTTGCTCGTGACCGCCGCATGGCGTCAATGGGTCCTTTTCCGGCAAGCAGCATTCATCGCCTCCCAAAAATACATACTCCTTGAGATCAGGCCGCCGCGCACGCACGCGAAGACGCCGCTCGCGATGGAGGCAGTCCTCTCGGGCATGCACATCGGCCCTGGCGAATCCACCTGGTACGCCCGTCTTATCAAAGGGAGTGTGCGTCCGTGGTGGTCGCTTGAGATCGCTGCCATCGACGGGCACCTGCGTTTCTTCGTGTGGACGCGCGCACAATTCAAACACAACATCGAAGCGCACTTCTATGCGCAGTATCCGGGCGTGCAGATCGTGGAGGTGCCAGACTACGCGCGAACCATCTCCGCGACCACGGAGGAGTGGTCGGTCTGGGGATGTGACTTTGTCCACACGAAATCGGACCCGTATCCTATCAAGACGTATGTGGATTACGGGCTCGATAAGCCCGCGAAAGAGCATGAGCAGACCGACCCGCTCGCGAACCTTCTCGAATATCTCGCCGGTTTCGGCGCGGGCGAGCAGGTGTGGCTACAGTTTGTCATCCGGACGCACAAGGGCGAGAAATACAATAAGAAGAATGCTGATGGGAGCCCGTATACCTGGAAAGAAGCCGCCATGGAGGAGATACAAAAGATTCGCGCGAGAACGGTCGGCAAGGTGAAATATAAAGACATTTTCACTGGCGAGATGCGTGAGACTGAGGGCTTCCCGAATCCGACCAAAGGCGAGTCGGAGACGATGGCGGCTATCGAGCGCAACGTCTCGAAGCCGGGCTTTGACGTGGGCGTCCGTATCATTTACGTCGCGCATCCCGATAAATTCGTGGGCACGAAGATCGCAGGCATCATCGGTCTCTTCCGGCAGTTCAGCTCAGAAGGGTTGAACGGTTTCAAGCCGAAAGGCTGGCTCGTTGGCTTCAGTGAATATCCATGGGAGCCTTTCCTGGAGCAGCGCCAGAATATCGCGCGCCGTGGCGTGGTCGATGCATACCGTCGCCGGCAGTTCTTCCACGAGCCACATAAAAGCGACAGCATGGTCATGAGCACCGAGGAGCTCGCGACACTCTACCACATCCCATCGAAGGCGATAGAGACGCCGACCTTGGCGCGCGTCACGTCGGCAACGTCGACCGCGCCGGCGAATCTTCCGATATAGCATCTCTATGGAGTTTTCAGAGCGAATCCGCGCGTTCTTTTCGCCTGTACGAGAGCGCGTGCAGCGGTATCCTGCACACTATTGGGCAGCAGCGGTAATAATCGCGCTCATCGCGCTCGGGAGCGCCGCGCTTCTCATTCGGACACATGGCGCTTTGTTTGATGCGATAGCACGTCGTCTACACCCCGAGAGCAAGGCTGCCGACGTGCGCGTGACGCTCGTAGAGGGTTTGAGTAGTCGCGAGATGGGGGAGGTGCTTGCTGCGCAATTCCCAAACATCACGAGCGATTCTTTCCGCCAGGCGTCTGCGGGTGAGGAAGGGTACTTGTTCCCCGACACGTACTCTTTCTTGCCAGATGCGACAGCACAAGAGGTTGTCATGACCATGCGCGAAAATTTCGACACGCGCGTCGCTTCCATCACGCCGCAGATACAGGCATCGGGGCACTCGCTGAAAGACATCATCATCATGGCATCGCTCATCGAGCGGGAAGGGCGCACGCTCGATGAGAAACGCATGATCGCCGGCATCCTCTGGAATCGTATCCGTAT
The DNA here is from genome assembly GCA_021789225.1 of bacterium. GTDB lineage: Bacteria > Patescibacteriota > Minisyncoccia > Phycocordibacterales > Phycocordibacteraceae > C7867-001. Next base: position 18,677 of record JAJYJQ010000008.1, read on the forward strand.
CGGCATGCCGCTCCAGGTCGACGCGGTATTCGGCTACATTTTCGAGAAGCCAACGTACGTGCCCTCGCATGCAAATCTCGCGGTCGATTCTCCGTACAACACCTACACCCACAAGGGTTTGCCGCCCGGGCCGATCAACAACCCGGGACTCGATTCCATTCTCGCTGCGGCGACGCCGACCAAGACCAGCTATCTTTACTATCTCACTGGCACCAACGGGAAAATGTACTACGCAAAGACGCTCGCCGAGCATAACCGCAACGTCGCGCGGTATCTGAAGTGAGTTCGCACGCCGCCATGTCGAAAAAAGTGTACGCTCCGGGCCGCTAGGCCGAGTCTTATACACTTTTTATCGACATGGCGGCGTGCTCTTTTGTACGAATGCGACGTTTTGCTACACTTCCCGAATGAAAGAGCTGAAAGGCAAGAAGGTGTTCGTGGGGCTCTCGGGCGGCGTGGACAGCGCGACGACGGCTGCGCTTTTGGTGCGCGCAGGTGCGCAGGTGACCGGCGTGTTCATCAAGGGGTGGTATCCGCCGGATATGCCCTGCACGTGGGCAGCGGATCGGCGCGACGCGATGCGGGTCGCGGCGCGGCTCCATATTCCTTTTCACACGCTCGACGGCTCAGCGGCGTACAAGCGCGGCGTCATCGACTACCTCCTTGCCGAGTATGCAGCGGGACGGACACCCAACCCAGACGTGATGTGTAACCGAGAGGTGAAGTTTGGCATATTCGCCGAGTTTGCGTTTGCGCACGGCGCAGATTTCATCGCGACGGGTCATTATGCACGCGTGGCGCGCGCCGGCGAAGCCGGCGCGCGGCTTGTGCGCGGTGCGGACCCAGCGAAAGACCAGAGCTATTTCCTGTGGGCAGTGCCGCAGGAGGTGCTCGCGCGGACGCTCTTTCCGCTGGGAGACCTGCGCAAGCAAGAGGTGCGCGCGCTCGCGCGAAAGTTCGATCTGCCGGTCTCTGAGAAAAAGGATAGCCAAGGCGTGTGCTTCCTCGGTGATGTGTCCGTGGAGGAGTTTTTGCGTGCCGAGTTTCATCCGGAGCTGGGGCGGGCGGTCGATGAAGCTGGCAGGGAGGTTGGCATGCATAGCGGCGCGGTGCTTCACACGCTCGGCGAGCGCGTCGCGCTCTCTGATGCAACGCCCGGGCCGTGGTATGTCGTGGCAAAGCATATGGAGGAGAATGAGTTGGTGGTTTCGCATAAGCGCGCGCCGGCTACGCCGGCGCGCGCTGCTATCGCGCTCCGTGAGTGCAACTGGCTCGCTGACCCCGCGCTCGCTACGGCCGCACAGTATCGCTACCATGGTCCGCTCATGTCCGGGCGCGTCGTTGCGTCGGGTGGCGGCTACGTCTTTGAGCCAGCTGAACCGTTCCCAGAGCCTCCCGCACCGGGGCAGTCGCTCGTCGCGTATGCTGGCGAGCGGTGCGTGGGAGGTGGTATCATGGAGTAACTATGAGACGCGCGCTAATCGGCATCCTGGGCGCAGCTATCGTTATCACTATCGGGATCGTGCTCTCATCCTCGCGCCTCTCCGACGGTATACGGAAGGCATTGTCTGACGAAGCGACCACGACGGTTCCGGTTTCCATCGCTTCGCTTACCGACTCGTATCGCCGAGGCACACATACGGTGAGCGGTGCGCTCGTGCTTCCGAACGCGTGCTACACGTCTGACGCCTCCGCATCGCTCGTGCCTTCGACGACGCCGCAGGTCATTCGTATCGATATTTCCGTCCCGCCAGATGCCGGTCGCTGCCTTGCGCTTCCGGCGACCTCGACATTCAGCGTGACGCAAGCTGCCGACCAAAACGCGGTCATCACCACATACATAAACGGTGTCCTTGCCACGTCAACCGCTCCCTAACTATGCCCGACATTGTCAAAGCGGACGGCACGATCGAACCATTCGACCCTGAGCGGCTCCGCCAATCGCTCATGCGCGCTGGCGCGGGCGAGTACACCGCACGCACCATCACGGAAACGGTCACGCGGATGGTGCATCGCGGCATGCACTCGCGCGAGATATACAAGCGCGCGTTCCGGCTCCTTCGCAAAGAAACGCGGCCGGTCGCCGCACGCTACGCACTCCGTCGCGCGCTTCTCGACCTCGGCCCTTCAGGCCACCCCTTCGAGGATTTTGTCGCGCACCTCTTTGTGAAAGAAGGTTGGCAGGTCGAATGGCGCAAGATACTGCAAGGGAAGTGTGTTCCGCACGAGGTAGACATTTATGCGCACAAAGACGGCGCTACGATGGTTGCGGAGCTTAAATATCACAACACGCCGACGTACAAGACCGACGTGAAGGTGGCGCTCTACGTGAAGGCGCGCCTTGATGACATCTGGGCACACGCCGAAGACCGCCAGACCCATCCGGTGGAGCGAGGTTTCCTGATCACGAACACGAAGTTTACCAGCCAGGCGGTCGACTACGCGCGCTGTGCCGGAATCGAACTCATCGGGTGGGGGCATCCGCTCAAAGGAAATCTCTACGAGCGCATGTATGCGACGCGCACCTACCCGATCACCGCCCTCACGCGACCGACGAAAGCTGAGAAGCGGCTCCTGCTTGATGCGGGCATCGTCGCGTGTGATATGCTGCGAGAGAGACGAGAGACGCTTGCCCAGCTTCGTTTCTCGCCCGAACGCATCGGCGCGATCATTGCGGAAGCCGACGCACTTTTAGCCCTTCCTCACCCGTACGCGTATGGAGAAGTCCAAGAAGAAGATGAACGAGACCATAAAGAAGCAGGGGCTATTGCCTAAGATGTCGACCGTGCCCGTGCGCGGGGTGCTCATATTCGCCGCTGGTTGCGCGACCGGCGCGCTTATCACGGCTGCGTGGACTGGTGATACGCAGTCCCCGGTATCGGCGTCAGATGCATTCGGCAGGATCACGAACGTTATTTCCAACGTAGACGCGCACGATGCGACCTCGTCGCAGAAGGTGGTAGATACGCTCGCAAGCGGGCTTGAAAGCGGTGCGGTCTCGGTCAATGCACAGCCGGCAGGAAGTTCTGTCGTGGTCGAATCAGTGACGGTGCCGCCGCCAGGCGTGTGGGTCGCTGTCCAGGAGACGCACGACGGCGAGCTCGGCAACGTGCTTGGCGCTACTCGCCTGCATGGCCCGCTCTCGAATGTGACGGTGAATCTCTTGCGCAACACCGAGCCGGACAGCACGTACGCCATTGCGCTCTATCGCGACGGTGGTGACGGCGGTGTCTTCGACATGAAAGTCGATAGCGCGTATGTCGATTTTGACAGCGGCGAGCGCGTGGTGGCACCGTTCCGCACCACAGTAGCAGGCATCTAATGGCAACCTACGGCTACCAGCGCGGGAAGTGGGGCATCTTCGATCCGTCTTCGAAGGAGACGTATCGTTTGAGTCGCTCCAAGATCGACCTTTTCAGCGAGTGTCCGCGCTGTGCGTATCTCGATATGCGCCACGGTGTGAAGCGCCCTTCTGGCCCTTCGTTCACACTCAACAACGCGGTGGACGAGCTCTTCAAGCGCGAGTTTGACGCGCATCGCGCGAAAGGAGAGGCGCATCCCTTGATGAAAGCGTATGGTATCGACGCCGTGCCCTACGCACACGAGAAGCTCGAAGAGTGGCGCGATGCTCTGAAGCGCGGCGTGAGCTACTACCACGAGCCGACCAATCTCACGCTCCGCGGCGGCATCGACGACGTGTGGGTGAATCCAGCTGGCGAGCTCATCGTCGTCGACTACAAAGCCACGAGCAAGAAAGAGGGGCCGAAGACCGAAGACGACCTCTACGACTCCTATAAGCGCCAGATGGAGGTGTATCAGTGGCTCCTCCGCAAGAATGGCTTCACTGTCTCGCCGACGGGGTATTTTGTGTACGCAAACGGCAACTCTGATGCGGAAGCCTTCGACGGCAAGCTCGAGTTCGACGTGAAGCTCATCGCCTATACCGGAAAAGACGACTGGATCGAGCCGGCGCTCTTCCGCCTGAAAGAGACGCTCATGAGTGAGGAAATCCCGCCCGTCGGCACAGCCTTTGGTGGTGGCCCATGCGACTACTGCACCTACCGCGAATCCGCCGGAAAGACTCTGCTCGCGCTGCATCGTGCCAATCTCAAAAAATAATTTTCGCGAACGGGTGCTCGCGGTGGTGAAGAAGATTCCGAAAGGAGAGACACGCACGTATGGCGAGGTGGCGCGGCTCGCTCTCTCGCCGCGGGCTGCGCGCGCTGTCGGAAACATTTTGCATACAAATTACGACCCAACCATTCCGTGCCATCGTGTCGTTCACGCAAACGGCACACTCGGCGGCTACAATAGAGGACAGGACCGCAAACGAGCGCTCCTCCACGCAGAAGGCGCCTATGTCCCGAACGAACGAAACGCTCATACAAGCTCTCAAAGAATCCGGAGCGATCAAGACGTCGGCGGTAGAGGCGGCGTTTCGTGCGGTTGATCGCGCCGATTTCGTGCCGGAAGAGCTGCGTGCCGATGCGTACCTCGACACCGCGCTTCCTATCGGCCACGGCCAGACCATCTCACAGCCGACGGTTGTGGCGTTTTGCTTGGAGCAGCTTGCGGTGGCGCACGGCATGCGTGTGCTCGATGTGGGGAGCGGCTCCGGCTACACGACCGCACTCCTTTCGCAGCTCGTCGGCCCTTCGGGAGAAGTGGTTGGCGTTGAGATCATCCCCGAGCTTGTTGCGTTCGGCCAGGAAAATCTCGCGAAGTATACGCCGACGAATGCGCGCATAGAAGCTGCGGGCGCGGCGCTTGGCAAGCCAAGCGCCGCGCCCTTCGATCGCATCCTCGTTTCCGCCGCCGCAGAAGAGATGCCAGCAGCGCTCAAAGAACAAATCGCCGATGGCGGGCGCATAGTCCTCCCGGTGCAGCAGTCAATCTGCGTCGTCGACCGCCAAGGGGATTTCTTCCCGTTCCAATGTCACGAAGGGTATGTGTTCGTGCCGCTCGTCACGTGATGGTATGCTCGGGGCATGGAGGTAAAGATCGATCCGTCATGGAAGAAACATCTGGCTGCAGAGTTTGAGAAGCCGTATTTTGCGGAGCTCGCAGAGTTTGTGAAGAAAGAATACGCAGGCGAGCCGGTGTATCCGCCGCCGCGCCACATCTTTCGCGCGTTTGATTTGTGCCCCTTCGAGAAAGTG
>JAJYJQ010000045.1 GCA_021789225.1 bacterium
CGGCGCGCTGGCGGAAGCGCTCGACGCGACCCGTCTTGTCGAGCGAACGGTCTTCACCCGTGTAGAACGGATGCGACTGGCTCGAGATTTCGATGGTCACCTTCGGGTACTCCTTGCCGTCCACGGTCGTGGTCTCGTTGGTGCGAATCGTGCTCCCCAGGATAAACCGCGCTCCCGAGGCGATATCCTCGAACGCGACCTGGCGATAATTCTCCGGATGAATATCTTTCTTCATGGGCGGCACTATAGCAGAGTTTCCGACAGCAAGCAACGGGGGCACTTCTCACCTCACGGCCTAGAGCTGGTCGATCATCTGCTGGAAATCGTCCGCATGCCCCATCACGCCGTCGCCGTAGAAGGCGTAGGCAGGGTTGCTCGCGTTCGAGTATCCGGCAAAGTAACGCAGGGCCGCCATGCGCTCAGCGCTTCGTGTACCTGCGGCCGCGCCGTTGTCGGCCATGAGCATGGCGGTGGCCATGAACGCGTCCTCATTATTCCACGGGTTCGAAGGGTCGCCGCCGCCTGTGAGTTTGCGGACGCGGTCCCTGCTCGCGACGTATTTCCAGGGCCCTTGCCAGTAATCGTTCCAGGAGAGCGAGCGAGCGCTATTCGCGCAATCGCCTGTGTTGACATTCACCAGACCGGCATAACACACCCACGTCGAAGGGATAAACTGCCCCGGCCCCATAGCGCCGCCCCAGCCATAGGAAGGCTTGCGAGAGACGGGCATCCGGTCCGGGTCAAGCCCGAGCAGCTGGGTAACGTATACGAAGACCGGCTGGTCACGCGTCGGCGACATGTCCGTCTTCCAATTCCCCGTGCCGAGATTCTGGCCGAGGTCGGTCTCCTGCTTCAAGACGCCGAGCGTCACCGCCGCACGCACACCGGTCGCGCGCTCTGCTTCTTGCGCATACTGCAAAGCTTTCCCGAATGGGATGGCTGCAGAGTCTCGGAGCGAGAAGAGCTCAGTGCGGATTTGCGCCGCGGTCTTCCTCTGCGACGCGATGATGGATTGATACGTACTCTCCCTACCCTTCGTTTGCGTCAAGAGCTTCTGTTTCTGCTGCTCTTGCGATTGGATTTGCTGTTGTTCGAGCACCTGGATCTGCTTCAGCTGCACCTGCTGCGAGAGCTTGTCTTGGAGGGCATCTTTTTCTGTGGCAGTCTGCGTGCGCGTGTCAGTGATCTGGGTGAACGAATCATTGAGCGCCTGCTTCATCGCGGCGAACGCATCAAGGTCTTGGAAAAATTCCGAAACGTCCTGCGAAGAAAACGCGACGTCCACGATCGAGTAATCATCGATCGCCTGCGTCTGCCGCATGATTTGCGCGAGCGACTCCTTCTCCCGGGACAAGCGGTTGTCGAGCGTACTGATCGTCCTCGTGTGCGAGGTGATATTTGAAGAGAGCTGCTCGATAGCCACCTCAGTCGCCTGCACCTGAAGCTGCGCCTTCTTGATCTGCGCGTTGAAGATGTCGATATCGCGCTGAAGCGACTTATGCTGCGAACCGAGCGTATCGAGTGCCCCCTGCGTCGCATTAATCTGCGCTTCCAGGGAGGAAAGCTGCGCCTGGAGCTGTGCGCGCCGAGCCGCGACATCCGAGGCGGTCTGTGCGAAAAGTATGGCGGGTACAGAAAAAGCAACAGCCAAAAGCACCAACAAAACAAAGCGGAAACGCATCGTTGCCTTAGTATACCAAAAACCCGCGCGCGCCAGAGGCGCGCGCGGGTTTTTGTGTGCGTATCGTCGCGAGTTAGGCCGCTTCTTCCTCCTGCTTGCCCTTCTTCTCCACCTCGATAGAGGCCATGTCCGGCGCCGGCGCCTCCTCAGCCTCTTCGACCACCTCCTGCACGAGCGCGACGACCTCTTCTGCATCCGTGATGAGGGTCACCCCGCTCGGGAGCTTGATATCGCGCGCGTGAATCTGATCGTTCACGTTCGCGAGCACGGAGATATCGATCGTGATGTCGTGCGGCAGCTTCGCAGCTTCTGCCTCGATTTCCAGCTCATGGAGCACCTTCACGAGGTTAGCCCCTGCCTTCACTGCGGCTGATTCGCCATCGAACACGAGTGGCACAGCGACCTGAACCTTGGCACCCTTCTCGATCGCGTAGAAATCCGCATGGCGCGGCACGCTCGTGACCGGGTCGTGGTCCACGTCATGAATGAGCGCCGAAATCGGCTTCTCGAGACCAGCGAGCTCGATGACCGATGACTCGCCCGCCTCCTTAAGTGCGCGTTCAAAATCCTTGCGGGAAAGCGAAATGGAAATCGTCTCCTGCTTCGGGCCATACACGACCGCCGGCATGCGGCCATCTGCGCGAGCACGCTCTCCGCGCATCGCAGCATCTCTTTTTTCTACCGTAAGCGTAATCATGTTCGAGAGTATGCCTCATCCATCCGATTTTCGCAACTCGCTGACCCATGTGGGACATAACATGTCCAACATTTTTGTGTGGTGTAATTTTTTACACCCACTCGAAATTGTACCGAACCATCGCGTCTGGCTCCCGTTCGTGCAGATACTCTCGTAATTCCCGCTCATATGTTCCGGGTGCCTCCTCGAAAAGACTCTTGGTAAGGATTGATGGAACATTATGAATGCCGCAATAGTCACGGAAACTGCTCCACCTATCCTCCTTAAGATGTGCGATGGCTGCCTGCGCGTCCGCAACAGTACCGGCATCGCGAACACGCCATCCTTCAGCACCCGGGAAATCGTCGAGTCCGTTCAGATGCACATAGTGCAATATGTATAGAAAATGTTCTGGCCGTTCAATACGGACTTTCTTTGTTCTATCCAGAAGCGTACCTCGCCGCCCATGCCGTTCATTAAAATACCGCCCGTACCCGGACATCTTCCGTGAGAATAACGAAAGGCCTCCTTCTGTCCGCTCTGAGAGAATAAGGTGAGCATGATTCTTCATGAGTTTCCATCCATGCAAATCGACAACCTTCTCGCGCATGTGGGACGTTGCACGTCCCACATGCGGCGCAGGTGAAGAACGCGCACGAATGACTCTCTGGTATTCTTGGGCCGGAACCATGTCATTGAACTCAAAAAGGTCATGCACGAAGCGTCCGCGATCCTGGTCATCCATAAAAATAGAGCGCCCTTCAACGCCTCGATAGATGACATGCCACAATTCCATAACCTCATAGTACACCCCATGTGGGACGTGCAACGTCCCACATGGGGATTGCGCGTGGTTATGCAGTGAGGGCGGCGGTGACGCGGGAGAGGCGCGCGAGGAAGGCGGCGCGGGCGGCGGGGATGTTTTCGTCTTTCCCTTTCCAGGCATCCATGCCTTCGCTATGGAGCGCACGTTCGTATGAAAATGTGAGCGGCCACGGCGCGCCCGCTTCGCGAGCGCGCCGTGTTATCGCCGCGAGATTCTCCGTCGCCTGCTCCGGCGTCTGCCCGCCCGAGAGAAAGACGATGCCCGGCACATCAGCAGGCACGCTCGCCTTGAGGGCGTCGAGCGTGCTCTCGGCCACTTCGTCGGGCGCGTCAGTGCGACTGCTCCCGCTCCCTGAAAGCGCCATGGAGGTCTTCACCAGGAGTGCCGTACGGTCGACCGCCTGGTCGGCCATGGCAGCAAAGACTGCGTGCAGCGCAGCATCGATGACTTCCTGCGCACGTAAGCGGCTATGGCTTCCATCAAGCAGCACCTCCGGCTCGAGGATTGGCACCATGCCTGCCTGCTGCACGAGGTGCGCATACGACGCGAGGCGCTTCGCATTCTCTACAAGCGCACGGGCGGTTGGGAGGCGGTCTCCCTCGATGCGCATGACGGCGCGCCATTTCGTAAAGCGCGCGCCCGCAGCACGAAAGGACGCGAGGCGCTCGTCGAGGCCGATGAGCCCTTTCGTGATGAGCTCGTCCGGACTGCCATCGAGCGGCTCGGTCCCGGCGTCCACCTTGATGCCGGGCAAAATCCCCTTTCGTGCGAGGAGCTCCGGGAATAGCGTCCCGTCGTCAGCCGCTTGGCCGAGCGTCTCTTCGCAGAGGATGACGCCCGCGAGCGACGCCTCGATGCCGGGCACGTCGAGGAACACCTCACGATACTTTCGGCGCATTTCCGTGCCAGTCGCGATGCCATGTTCGGCCAGGCGTGCGTCCGCAGTACGCGGACTCTCGTCTTCAGCGAGGATGCCTTTCCCCGGAGCTACCAACGCGCGCGCAGTCTCATGCAAGTCGTACATGCTGTCACTGTAGCACGCACATCGACGATCATTATGCACACAAGGAGGAATGTCCACGTGCTACACTTTTCTTCATGAAGCAGCCTCTCGATTTCGTTGCTATCGGTGACATCGTCGTCGATAACTTCATTCGCTTGAAAGAAGCCGAGGTGCACTGCCCGAACAGCGAGGACTGCACCATCTCTATGCGCTGGGGTGACAAGATCCCGTTTGAGTCCTCGACGCCCGTACCCGCCGTCGGCAACAGCCCGAACGCCGCCGTCGCCGCTGCGCGCCTCGGGCTTGCAACCGGCCTTATGACCTGGATGGGCAAAGATCGCCTCGGCGACGACTGCATGGACACGCTCGTGCGCGAAGGCATCGACACGTCGCTCGTTTCGCACAGTGCCGACGTGCCGACCAACGCGCACTACGTGCTCTGGTACGAAGCCGAACGCACGATCCTCATCAAGCACAACGAGTTCCCCTACCGTTTCCCCGAGCTTTCTGCTCCGCGCTT
>JAJYJQ010000046.1 GCA_021789225.1 bacterium
CAAAACGCGCGCGACCGAAGGTCGCGCGCGTTTTGTAGTTTTGCGCTAATCCAACGCAGCAATGCCCGGGAGGGTGCCTTCGACGAGGAAGTCGAGCATGGCGCCGCCGCCGGTGGAGACGAATGAGAAGTGGTCGGCGAGGCCGAGCGCTTCGATGGCTGCAACTGTGTCGCCGCCACCCACGATGGAGCGCGCACCGCTCGCGGCGATAGCTTGTGCAAGCGCCTTGGTGCCTGCGGTGAATCCGTTTTCATAATTGCCGAGCGGGCCGTTCCAGAGGATGGTGGCGGAGGAGCGCGCGAGCGAAGCGAGCGCGGCACTGGTCTCGGGGCCAATGTCGAGCGCCGCTTCGTCGGAGCCGATAGCATCTATCGTACACGTGTGGCCGGCAGAGACATCCGCACCCGGCGCCGCGACCACCACGTCGCTCGGCAGCACGAGCCGGTCGCGTGCGAGGAGTGCGTCTATGGAGCCTTTGTCAGTGCGTGAGACAAGTGACGCACCCATCGCGTATCCTTTCGCCGCGAGAAAATCATTTGCGAGTGCGCCACCGACGAAGACGTGGTCATAGTGTTCGATCAGCGCCTTCAAGACCGGCTCTTTCGTTTCAAACTTTGCGCCGCCGATGATAGCGAGCGCAGGATGCGCGGGCGTGCGGGCTTCAGAGAGTGCGGCGACTTCTTCCGCGAGCAACAAGCCAGCATATGAGGGGAGAAATGTCGGCATGCCCACGATGGACGCATCTTCGCGATGACAGGTATCGAATGCGTCTTGTACAAAAATGTCTGCGAGGCTCGCGAGCTCGCGCGCAAAAGCCGGATCGTTTCCTTTCTCGCCCGGATAGCGGCGCAGATTTTCGAGCACGAGCACGCCACCACCTTCGAGCGCTTCTGCTGCGGCGCGCGCAACAGGGCCGACCGCTTCCGCCGAGAACGAGACGTGCGGAAGCTTCGCCGCGAGCGCACGGTATACGGGCGCGAGCGTCTCCTCGGGCGCACGGCCGATGTGCCCGCACACGACCACCTTCGCGCCGGCATTCGCGAGAAACTCGATCGTCGGCAGCGCACGGCGCAAGCGGAAATCGTTTGCGACTTCACCGTTTGCAAGCGGCACATTGAGCGGTGCACGCACGAGCACACGCACACCAGCAAGCGAAGAGATGTCCCGCACGGTCCTCATACAGTCACGGCTTTCACGAGTGCTGCGAAAGAATCCGGCTCGACAGACGCACGCCCGACGAGGAAGCCATCGATGCCACTCCCCTGAGCAAGCGCTCGCGCATTCTCCGGCTCGACCGAGCCGCCATAGAGTACCCGCGCACGAGACGCGCCTCGACCCGGCAAGAGGTCGGCAAGCACTTTGCGGATGTAGAGCACCATCTCGGTGAGGTCGGTTGCGGTGATGGACTCGGCCGCGCTCTTGCCAATCGCCCAAATGGGTTCATAGGCAATGACGACCTGCAGCCGCTCTTTTTGCGAGAGCGATGCGAACGCGGATTCGATCTCTTCCCGCAAAAACGCAAGGTACTGCCCCTCCGCATCTCGCTCGCGCTCACCGATGCACAGCACAGGCGTAAGCCCCTGCGCAAGCGCGTGCTGGAGCTTCTTAGCGACGAGCGCATTATCCTCCCCCATCGCTCGCCGCTCGGAGTGCCCGATGAGCGCATAGGTCGCGCCCGCTTCGCGGATTGCAGCGGCTGTGTTTTCTCCCGTTTGCGCTCCGCCAGTCGTGCGCGAGATGTCTTGCGCTATGAAGGAAACCTTGGAGCGATTGCCGTGCGCGAGTATGCCGAGGAACGGCGCGGGCGGCGCGAGCACGATCTCGTGCTTCGCGGAGAGCCGCTTCGCGGCTGCAAAAAGTTTCTTTCCCTTCTCGACCGATTCGATGTACGCTTTCCAATTCGCGATGATGAGCATGCTCCTATTTTAGCATCCGCGGCCGGCTTCGCCGGCCGCGCTTCTCATTCCTGCCGCCAATCGATGAATTGGTAGTCGGTGGAGAGAATCGGGGTGAAGGGCGGCGGTTCGGCAAATTGCGCACGATCGAAAGAGTCAACGCGCGTCGCATAGCCAGACGAGTAGCTTTTTCCGCACGCACTCCCGCTCCACTGCGTGCCGGTACGCTTGTTCGAGACCGTCGTCCCGAGCATGGTGAGCGTGCCTTTCTGGCTGTAGCTCGGGTAGGTGGCGCAGCTGTAGTAATTGCGCCCGAATGCACCTCCCTGCGCGACGAAGATGCCTTCGAGCGTCATGTCTTGCGGCGAGTCGGGCGTGATAAGGATGTCGTTTTGTGAGATGAGTGTAAGACCGGCAGCAGTCGAGCTATAGGAGAGATTTCCGTGCAGGTATGCTTCAGATGTGACGCCCTGGTCCGAGACATTCGCCACGACGACGGTGGCCTTCGATGGCACGACACCCTCTATCCACGCATTGTCTTCCACGAAGATGAGGCCGCACGACGAGGGAATGGTATACGTGTTGTACATCGTCTCATTTTGTATGAGCGAATAGTCGGCGGAGGAATCGGCACTATTGAGGGGTGTGGCGGTAAGCTTCGACGTCGAGGTGACACGTTCGACCGTCACGGTTCCGTTCGCATTAAAGATGAGATGATAGCCCTTGTGATACGCGGCGCTGTTCGCGTTTCCGGAGCTGTAGCGCGGCAAGTAAACCCCATTTGATTGCGCGATGGATCTGAGAGTTGTGAAGTTCGCCGCGATAGCATCAAAGTCGACCTGCGGCGTGGGATAGTTCCAAAGCTCCTGGTCGCTGCCGCTCCCGAACACACCCGGCTTCGTCTGGTTTGGGGAGCAGCCGAAGTCCGACGTGCACGTCCACGAAGAAAGCGAGCTGGTAACGAGCGCGTTGGCGGCACCATCCATGCGTACGCCGCCGTTTGAATGGTACGGCCCCTTGATGACGCGATCGGGACCGGCCCACACGCTATCGTTGACGATATACGCGTATTGCGCGACCGTCGGCTGTGCGTAGCGCGCAATGAGCGTTTTCGAGACATTCGCCACGTCGGCAGGCGCGCCTGTAGAGCGAATGTCGACCGAGGTGGTCTGTCCGCATGATTGGTTGCCAAGTATGTCGAGCGAGTACGTGCCTACCGTGCTCCCCTCCGGATCAGCATAGGTCATGACGTAGGGGCCTGCGTGGCCGGTACCGTTCTGCAGGTCATTGGGAAAGTGTGCGAGATGCCAGCGGTAGTATTCGAGCCCGGCTTCGGCGATTGCCGTCGCCTCGCTCTGCGCACGTTTGGCGACTTCGAAATTGTTTTCCGAAAGGACGTAGCCGGAGAGGCCGGAGAAGACCGTGAGGAACAGCGCCCCGAAGACGAGCGCGAGCAGCATGATCGACCCTCGGTCTGGAGAAACGCGCGTACGGATCATGCACACATGATAGCGCATCCGCGGCGGCGCTTCGCGCCGCCGCGGGACTTTGGGCGTCAGTGTCCGCGCAGGTTGCGCAGCGTCGCACCCGCCGAGAGAGTGAAGTCATCCGGTGCGCGTGCTGGGTTGAGGTTCACCGTGACCGTCGTGTTCACGGAGGCGATATCGGCCACGTCAACCGGCGGCACAAGCTCAGTACCGTTTGCATCATAGTAGCGGAAAATGGGCGTGGAGGGAGACATGTGCACATAGGTCGCGATCGTGTCGGTCGCTTCGCTCTGCCCCGTGTACGAGGGCGGATTTCCCGCAGGCGCAGTCACGCCTCGATAGAGCGTCGTCCCACCGAGGTAGTAGCGGACGCGGTCGATGACGCCATCCCCTTTTTCATCCACATAGAAGGTGACCGAAGATGTCGCCGCACTCACGATCGGATACGAACCATCGGAGCCATAGGACGCTTCGCGCAAGTCGCGCATCGCGTGAATGATGCCGTTTCGCGCGCTCTCGACAGCCGCCGTTTGCTCGAAGACGTAGGCATTCGTGCGATAGAAATATTGGATGACAAACGCAAGCGCGACCGATGCCACGGAAAAGACCGCGATGGTGACGAGCATCTCGATAAGCGTAAAACCTCTCATGTATTCATGATAGCAGCCCGCGCGGCGAAGACGCGCGGGGCTTGTGCATGCAGCTACGGAAACACCGCCGCGTAGAACGTCTGTCCTGACACGCCGACGTTCGAGAACGTCGTGGTCGTGTAGCCGCTCTTCGCGATGGTGACGGTATAGTCACTTGCTGCGGAGAGATTCCCGAAATATGCTCCGCCGCACGCGGAGGAGCTTGTCGTGTGCGTATAGCCCGTGCGCGAAAGCGTGACGGTCGCGCCAGGGGTCACCTGGCCGCCTAAATCAGTCACCGTCACAAAAAGCCGATTTGTCGTCGCGCTTCCGAGCGTAAGCGAGGCGCTCGGCGACGCACCGGGCGCAAGCGTGTACGGTGGCGCCGTGCAGGCATCCTGAACATCATAGCCGCTTGCGCTGAGCGTGTAGGTATCCCATTCAAGCGTCAGTGCGCGCACGCCCGAAGCATTCGTGGTCGTGGAAACGACCGTCTTATAAATCGGCGCGCCGCTGCCG
>JAJYJQ010000047.1 GCA_021789225.1 bacterium
GGACCACAGTTGAGTCCGATGCCGCCTGGAATTTATGGTCCGACAAAACTGTCTTGCTGATATAACCGGTACTCCCATCAGCAAAATTAAACAATAGCCAATCGGGCAATTGCGACATATCGGTTTTACCTGCATACAGGCCACCTGCCAAATCTAAAGCGTAATTTGGCTCGTAGGTGCCTAAAATTTTACAATCCGTTGATGGACAACTCCGGACATTTACCGTACCCGTTGTGTAAACAGTGGTAATTACAGAACTATTATTTTTTGCATTTGCAGTCTGAGACTCTCCAGGTTTGTTTTGGGAGAATACATAACCGCTGAGGATTAAAAATGCGATTATCAATATCGCAACTACAGGATTTTCGAAATGGTTTTGGTTCGTCTCCATTTACTCAAGGAAAAAAATTATTGATTTCCCATACGCTTTGGCCAACTCTGCAAGCTCGACCGCATCAACGCCGCGTTCGCCTCGCTCTATCTTTGAAATATACGCTTGCGGTTTCTTTAGTCGCTTCCCCGCCTCGACCTGTGTCAAACCGACTTCGTGACGAGCTTGGCGCAGCTTTTTGATGAGATTTCGATACTTCGGCTGATATTTCTTAGCCATAACCATACTATCACGGTATAGTCGGTTGTGGAATATACCATTCTGGTATAAAGGGTTAGAACCGCGGCTCGCGAAGCGAGCCGCTGGAGTGATTGGGCGCGGGTTTCAGAATTTGCTATCCTGTCTCTATGGCCAGCCGGTTTATCCACCTCCACACCCACAGCCACTACTCCTTCCTCCAGGCGCTGCCGAAGGTGCCAGAGCTGGTAAAGGCGGCGAAAGAGAATGACATGGAGGCCATCGCGCTCACCGACGCGACCAACCTCCACGGCGCGATCGAGTTCTACCAAGCCGCGACCAAAGCCGGAGTGAAACCGATTATCGGCGTCGACACCTATGTGGCACCGCGCTCGCGTTTCGAGAAGGACCCCCACCTCGATGCGAAACGTTCGCGCATCGTGCTCCTCGCCGAAAACAACACCGGCTATGAAAACCTCCTCATGCTTGTCACCAAGTCATTCACGGAGGGATTCTTTGAGCGGCCGCGGCTCGATATGGAGCTTTTGCGCGCTCACCACGAAGGCCTCATCGTGCTCATCCCCTCGTTTGCGGGAATCGTGGCACAGCTGCTGCGTGCAGGTGATAAAGAGGGCGCGGCGGCGGCGCTCGCCGAGTATCAGAGCATCTTCGGCGCGGGAAACGTCTTCCTTGAAATCACCCATCACCCGAAAGTGGCGGGACACGAGGAAAACATGCGGCGCATCATCGCCCTCTCGAAAGAGAGCGGCGTGCCGCTCGTCGCCCAGCAGGACGTGTATTATCTTTCGCCCGACGACCGCGAAGCCACGGAGGTGATGCGCCGCATCCAACACGGCGCGAGCAGCCAGTACGCAAACGAAGATGAGGACTTTTCGTTTGTAAACGAGAAGCAGATGCTCAAGTTTTTCAAAGACATGCCGGAAGCGGTCTATCGCTCGAGCGAGATCGCGGCACGCTGCAACGTGGAGCTCACGCTGGGCAAATTCGTCTTCCCGGATTTCCCGCTCCCCGAAGGAAAGACTGCCGACGAGGTGCTGCACGACCTCTGCTATGAAGGCATCAAAGCGCGCGGGCTCGAAGGCCGCCAAGACGTGATCGACCGTCTCGAATACGAGCTCGGCATCATCAAATTCAAAGGCTACGCCGCATACTTCCTCGTCGTGCACGACCTCATCCGCTTCGCAACCGAGAACGGGATCTATACCAACATCCGCGGTTCCGTCGCCGGCTCGATGACCACATATCTCCTCCAGATCACGAAGATCGACCCGCTTGAATACAAGATCCCGTTCGAACGCTTCCTGAACCCGGAGCGCCCTTCCGCGCCAGATATCGACATGGACTTTGCCGATAATCGCCGCGACGAAGTTATCGCGTACGCCCGCAGAAAATATGGCGAGGACCACGTCGCCCAGATCGGCACCTTCGGCACAATGCTTGCGCGCGCGGCCGTGCGCGACGTCGCTCGTGCACTCGGGCACAGCTACGGCACCGGCGACCGCATCGCCAAGCTCATCCCCATGGGCTCGCAAGGCTTTGCGATGACGATCGATCGCGCACTCGAGATGGAAGAAGACCTGCGCACCCTCTACAACGAAGACGAGGACGTGCACGAGATCATCGACATCGCCAAGCGCGTGGAAGGCTCGGCGCGCCAAACCGGCGTGCACGCAGCGGGCGTCGTCATCTCCCCCACCGAGCTCACGAAATGGACGCCCCTCCAGCCCGACCCGAAAGGCACCGGCAAGCTCATCACGCAGTACGACATGCACGCCGTGGGTGAAGACGGCGCCGGCCTCACCAAATTCGACTTCCTCGGCATCAAGAACCTCGCCATCCTCGCCGACGCTATCGCCCGCGTGAAAGAGACGCGCGGCATAGACATAAACATAGAGGCGATTCCGCTCGACGACCCAAAAACCTTCGCCATGCTTGCCAAGGGCGACACCGAGGGCACCTTCCAGCTAAACGGCTCGGGCATGACCCGCTGGCTCAAAGAGCTCAAACCATCCACCATTCACGACATCAACGCCATGGTCGCCCTCTACCGCCCAGGGCCGATGCAATTCATCCCGGACTACATCGAGCGCAAGCACAACCCGCGCCTCATCACCTATCTCGACCCGGCGATGGAGCCGATTTTGAAACCGACGTACGGCATTCTCGTGTACCAAGACGACCTCCTCATCATGGCCGTCGAGCTCGCCGGCTACACCTGGGGCGAGGCCGACAAGTTCCGCAAAGCTGTGGGCAAGAAGATTCCGGAGGAAATGCAGAAACAGAAGGACAAATTTATTAATGGTTGCGTCGAGCATTCGGGCTGGCCGCTCAAAAAAGCGCAGAAGGTGTGGGAGTGGATCGAACCGTTCGCTGCGTACGGTTTCAACAAAGCACACTCTGCCTCGTATGGTCGCGTCGCATACCAGACCAGCTATCTCAAGGCGAACTACCCCGTGGAATACCTTGCCGCGCTCCTTACCGCTGACGCAGGCGATACGGAGGAAATCTCGAAATTTGTCGCGGAGGCGAAGCGGCTCGGCATCCCCGTGCTGCCGCCGGATGTAAACGAAAGTGGCTCCGTGTTTACGGTCGTGGATGCGCCGGCACATATTCCGTCCTCCTCGAGCGACACTCCTCACGCGCAAGACAAAGCCATCCGCTTCGGCTTGAGTTCCATAAAAAACTTCGGCGAAGGCATCGCACAAGCGATACTCGACGAGCGCACGAAAAACGGTCCGTACAAAGATATTGCCGACTTCCTCTCGCGCGGCGGCTCGAAAAACCTCAACCGCAAATCGCTTGAGTCCCTCATCAAAGCCGGTGCCCTCGACCACTTTGGCGAGCGCGGCCTCCTGCTTGCAAACATCGAACCCATGCTCACCTTCCACCGCGAAGCCACCACCGAAGCGCCGCAGCAGTCACTCTTTGGCGCACTCGCCGCTCCGCTCTCTTTCAAGCTCCCCTTCCCTGCGGAGCATGTGACCCTCACGAAAAAGCTCGAGTGGGAAAAAGAACTGCTCGGCATCTACGTCAGCGGTCACCCGCTCGACGCGCACGCCGAGACCACTGCAAAGTCGAAGCTCTCCGTCGAGGCCATTCTCGCAGACCCGCGCGCAGGCATGCCCATCATCCTTCCTGTACTCGTTGCAGAGGCGCGCACCATCCTCACCAAGAGCGGCGAAAAGATGGCCTTCGTCCGTTTCGAAGACAAAACCGGCGGCATCGAAGGCGTTGTCTTCCCCAAGCTCTTCAAAGAGCACAGCGCTCTCGTCTCCCCCGGCACCTGCATGCTCGTCAAAGGCAACGTCTCTATAAGGAACGGCGAAACCTCCCTCGCCATCGACGCGATTAAGGGGTTGTAGCCGCTCTACTCGTGCTCAACGCAAATACAAAGCCCAACGCTTGCGCGAAGGGCTTTAAACTCGAAACTACATCTGGTTGCCTTTAACCGTCGAACGCATCCCGAAAGTAGAAATTATCCGATGCTGTGCGCAAAGCGGCATCAATAGTTGATCCTGCGGCAAGACCACGTTCTACCAGCACTTCATCGATAGCGACATGAATCTCGTCAAGGAGTCGAATAATTTCCTCTTTCGCTTTCAAAAGCTCCGCGTAATTGCGAGCGCCTTGCTCAAGCAGGCGCTCCACGCAATTCCCAAGACCTTCCGACAATTCGTTGAGGTCGGCCAACGAGTATGTGTTGTTGTCTCCCACGATTATTCCTCCTTTTGTGTGGTTCCGTCAGAATGCTTCTGCCGAGATATAAGCAAAGATACGCAGAAAAATCAAATGCATAAGTTCAGAAACATTTGAGACTCCTCCTTAACCAAGGAGTCATGAGAATCAAAAGAACAATAGAGGGCACGAAGGGCTGGTTGTATATGTGGGAGCGCACGATACGCTT
>JAJYJQ010000009.1 GCA_021789225.1 bacterium
GAGGTCTCGCTCTCGATGGTGGACATGCGGTCCTGGATGTTGCGCTTCATGCGGCTCATGCCGACGCGCATGCGCGCCTGCAGGAGCTCGCCCACGAAGCGGACGCGGCGGAAGCCGAGGTGGTCGATATCGTCCGGCTTCGCGTTCGGATCCACGTTCATATGCGCAATCTCTGCGACGATGCGCACGAGGTCATCAATGGAGAGCGTGCGGTCGTTCAAAGCCTTCGCATCCGTCGAGAGACCGAAGCGCTGATTCAAGCGGTAGCGGCCGACGCGGTTCAAGTCATAGCGCTCGGGGGCAAAGAGCGAATTGACGTATTCTTTCGCGTTTTCCGGGGTGGCAAGGTCGCCATCGCGCAGACGGCGGTGCACCTCGACATAGGCATCCTCCAGCGACTCTGCGGTGTCGTGCGCGAGCGTCGCTTTGAGCGCGGCGGTCGCCGTTTCGTCACCCTTGAAGAGCTTGAGCACGTCCTCACCGAGACCTGCGCCGAAGATGGTGAACAGGTTCGTGACCGGGAACTTGCGCTTGCGATCGATCTTCACGAAGATCGCGCCGTCTACATCCGACTCGATCTCGATCCACACGCCGCGTGCCGGGATGATCTTCGCACCGAACCACTGCTTCCCTTTGATGAGCTCCGACACGAAGAACGCGCCGAAGGATCGTGCAAGCTGCGGCACGATCACGCGCTCCACGCCCGAGACGATGAAGCTGCCGTGCGGCGTCATGATCGGCAGGTCGGTGACAAACATTTCCTGCGTCTTCTCCGTGCCGAGCGTCTTATTGATGAGGCGGACGGAAACCTTGACCGGCGCTTCGTACGTGCGCATGTTCTCGCGCGCGAATTCTTCGTCGTATTTCGGGTCGCCGATCTCGAACCCCTCGAAACGGAGCTCGAACTTCTTGCCTGAATAATCTGGAATCGGGGAAAATTCCTTGAAAAGTTCCGAGAGGCCTTTCTTCAGGAGCCACTCGAATGAGTCACGCTGGTGCGCGACCAGGTCCGGGAACGCGACTTTCGGTGCCGTGAACGCGCCGAAGGTCTTCTGCGGGAAGTCTTTTTTATGCATGTCGTTACGATGCCAAGTGGTCTGAAGATTGGATGTGCACGCTGTATAACGCCAACAAACAGCGCACCCGCGCTTTCTTCAGACGCTCGTAATAATAAATGTAGCCTGTACAGCCCTCTGCCCCCAGATGCCGCCGCCACTCAATCTGAATCTGGTTAGCAATAATGTACCAGCTCGCCCAAAACCGTGCAAGCGTTATCCACAGGCAATCCACACAATCCCCAGACTGGCAAGATTGTGGATTTCGAGAGGCGTGGTATTTTCACTCTCGGAGTTCGCCATAGCACATTCAAGAAACCAACCTTCTTTTGGAGGAGAATAATGTCCGCATTGATTTACAAGTTCCATCCCAAGCATCCCGAGTCTTTCAGTTTTGCTGGCAAAAATCAAAGGAGCAATGAGTTAATCCCTGGTCCTGGAACTCTTGATTCGTTCATAGACCACATGCGAAGGAAAAGAGCGAAGGGGCTGTCTGAACAGGAGCCAAATCCTCCTCCCAGAAGCGGCCTCGAAGCCGTCCTGGCTGGAGAAGCTCTCCAGCAGTTCCTAAAGCGAGAAGCTGCATACAAAGCACAGAAGCTTCTCCAGACTCTGGTCCAAATCGTCGAGATCCGGAAACCTCCCCCGTAAGACCCCCACCTCAACATTCCACCACCCCAAGCCTCTGAGAAATCAGGGGCTTCCTTATTTATATTTCGCCTTGAGGTAGTCGATGAAGTAGCGGCTGGTCGGCGGTTCGCCCGTTACCCGCTTCACAAGCTTAGCCGCTTCATACGTCTTGCCATGCAGGTGGATCTTCTTCCGGAGCCATTCGCGTGGCGTCGCAAAGTCACCGCGCGCGATGCGCTCGGCCAGGTCAGGAATGTCGCGCTCCATCGCTGCGTAAAATTGCGCGGCGTAGAGGTTGCCGAGCGTGTACGTTGGGAAGTAGCCGAAGTATCCGGCCGACCAGTGCACATCCTGCAATACCCCGCGAGCATCATCGGGCACCGTTACACCCAGATACTCTTTCATCTTTGCGCGCCACACCGCCGGCAGGTCTGTCGGGTCGATCACTCCCTCGATGAGCTCCTTTTCGATCTCGAAGCGCAGGATGATGTGGAGGTTGTAGGTAACCTCGTCGGCCTCCGTGCGGATGAGCGATGGCTGCACCGCATTGATGATGCGCATGAACTCATCGAGTGGCACCTCCTTGAAGGGTTTTGGAAATTCCTTGCGCAGCTTGGGATAGAAATACCGCCAGAACTCCTTGCTCTTGCCGATCATGTTTTCCCAGAGCCGCGACTGCGATTCGTGAATCCCGAGCGATACCGTCTCGCCAAGCGGCGTGCCGAAGTGCTCGGAGGGCAACCCTTGCTCGTAGAGCGCGTGGCCGGTCTCGTGAATCGTGCTTCCGACAGCATAGAGCACATCGTCTTCCCGGAAGCGCGTCGTGATGCGGACGTCCTGCGTGTGGAAAGTCGTCGTGAAGGGGTGGGTGCTCTGGTCCATCCGGCCAGCAGCGAAGTCGAAGCCCATCGCCTCGGCAACGCGGCGATTGAACGCGACCTGCTTTTCAAGCGGAAAGACACCACGCAAACGCTTCGGGTCGGCTTTGGCGCGCGAGCGCTGCAGCTCCTTGAGGAAGGGCACGAGGAAGTCTTTGAGATCATTCAAGATGACTGCCGCGTCTTTTGCGGTGAGCCCGGGCTCGAAGCTGTCGAGCAGCGCGTCATAGGGCGAATCCTGAAAGCCGACCAGCGCGGCTTCCTTGCGCTTGAGCTCGACGATCTTCGTGAGCCAGAGGAGGAATGTCTTGAAATCATTTTCTTTACGCGCGCGTGCCCAGACGTGCTGCGCTTTGGCGACCGTCTCCGAAAGCTCGGTGACAAACGCCTCCGGCAGCTTCTTCTGCCGCTGCCAACTCCGCCAGGTCTCGGCGACGATGACCGCGTCCTTCCCTTTCACCTGCTTCGCATCGAGCTGCTTCTTCAGCGACGAGAGCAGGCCGTCGTCATCGAGCGCGACCATCTTCTTGTGGACGATGCCGCTTATGAGCGCAGAGGCAGCAGCGCGTGCATCAGCCCCTTTCTCTGGCATGTGCACCTCCTGGTCCCACCCAAGCACCTGCCCGACTGATGAGAGGTACGCGATCTCGACCAACCGCTCTTTCAGCACTGCTATCGGCTTCCCCGCCCCCGCTTTCTTCGCTTTCATGTGCGGAGTATACCGCTTTATAAAATAATGCGCCCGCGAACACGAAGTCCGCGGGCGGTGAATGAGCAAGGTGCAGGGGCGTTGGTGGTCAGGCGGCCAGATGCTGGAGCGCGAAGCTCACGAGACTTGCCAGCATGACCACCCCGATAGCAGCGGCGGCGATTTCGTTGAGAACGTCATTGGCCTTCAAGTATTCCTTCTTATTCCAGAAGAAGCACCTGATGGCAAAAAACATTCGTATCCACCCGACCCCCACCGTGATAGCTAGGGCAGCTAGGCCGAAACCGAAGGCAGAGTTATGCATCGCCGCAACAAGACTGAGGCCCATTGCCACCTCTCTCCAGGGACTGAAGGGGTTGATGCCGAGCTCCTTGTTGACCTTGTCCACTCGGAGATAGATTGCGGTTATTCCAAGTGCAAAGCTCCAGCCAACAAAACCAATGACGTTCCACATCTCTCCCTTCCTCCTAATAGGTTGAGGCGGCGCGCGCCAGCCTGGTTATTTTCCGGATAAAATCTATCACAATAGTAGGTACTATGTCAAGTAGCTGGGCTTGCGAGAGCAGCCTTCATGAACGCTTCATCTAAAGTCTGCCTATACTAGGGAGCGTTCACTATACCTTATAATTAATAACGAGCGGTGCTGGAGACGGCACACGCCCACATTGGCTTATGCGGATACTCATCGTCGAAGACGAAACGAAGCTCGCCACAGCGCTCAAACAAGGGCTCACCACGAAAGGCTATGCCGTCGACACGCTCGGCGATGGTAAGAAGGCGCTCACACGTATCCTGATCCACTCCAAGGACTACGACATCATCATTCTCGACCTCATGCTCCCGTCTATAGACGGTCTTTCGGTGTGCAAGGAGGTGCGCGCGCACAACATCGTCACGCCGATCCTGGTACTCACCGCGCGCACCGAGACCGAGTCGAAGGTGGACCTCTTGCTCGCCGGCGCCGACGACTACGTCGTCAAGCCGTTCTCGTTCGACGAGCTCGTGGCGCGCATTCACGCGCTCCTGCGCCGGCCGGTGAGCACGCTGCCTGCGACCTTGCGCGCGGGAACCATCGAGCTCAACACGACCGAGCACACGGTCACCTGCGAGGGCAAGCCGGTCATGCTCACGCTCAAAGAGTTCGGGCTGCTTGAGCACTTGCTGCGACATCCGAACGAGGTGGTCAACCGCGAGGACCTGCTCGCGCATTTATGGGACTTTAACTACGAATCATTCAGCAATGTCATCGACGTCCATGTCAAAAACCTTCGACAAAAGCTCGCCCGTGCAGACATTCCGGACGCTATTGAGACAGTCCGTGGAATCGGTTACCGACTTCGGACGTAGGTACCGGAGCGACCCGTACGCGCGCACGGAGACGAACATCATCGCCGTCCAGACCGGCTACGCCCTCCTCGTCCTTCTCCTTTCCATCGGCGCCCTCTTCTATCCCATCGCGCTCCGCCCCGTCGGAAACTGGGCGCTCCTCGCCTTCGCCGCGACGATGCTCGGCCTCGCCGCGCTCTTCGGCTCCTTGGTAGCGCGGCTCGCGCTCGCGCCAGTACGCAAAGCGTTGCGTGCGCAAAAAGAATTCATCGGGAACATCGCGCACGAGCTGCGCACGCCACTCTCGATCATCAAGACCAACATCGAGGTCCGCCTGCTCGACGCGAACATCCCGCCCGAGGCGCGAGCGCTCCATACGAGCAACCTCGAAGAGCTCGACCGGATCTCAGACATCATCCATAACCTCCTCTCTCTCAATGCGCTCGTCCAGCCCGAGCGCATTCATTTTGAAGACGTGGACGTGGGCAAGCTCGCGCATCGCACGGTATACAAGCTGACCCACCTCGCGAGCAGCAAGTCCACGACGATCACTGTCCGTATCGGCAAGATGCACACCGCCTGGGGAAATGCCTCCGCCATCGAGCAGGTCCTCACCAACCTCCTGAAGAACGCACTCAACCACACCGAGGGGGGCAACATCTCTATCGATATCGAGCAGCGCCATCGTGATTTGCTTTCGATCGTAGTGCACGACACCGGCAAAGGCATCAAGCGCGAAGACCTGGTGCGCATCTTCGAGCCGTTCTACCGTAGCGACCAAGCACGCACGCGCGTGGGCGGCGCCGGGAGCGGGCTGGGGCTCGCGATCGTGAGCGAGCTCGTGAAGATCCACCACGGCCGCATCGACGTGAAGAGCGCTCCGCGCCACGGCACCATCGTGACGGTGATGCTGCCGATCGGCCGCAATTCGCACGCATCGGCACACGAGTCGACGACGCACACCGCCGCGAACGTGAAGATGCACGAGATCTCGCTCGACTTCTCGCGCGGCGTCAAAGACGAACGCGACGCGAATTAGCTACGTGCAAGAAAAAGAGGAGCGCGCGAGCCGAAGGCTCGCGCGCGTCTTCTGTTTCTGCGCGCGATAGCCGCCATTCACATCCTTTTCACCGCTCTCTTTATACGATGGCAGCAGTTACTCATAACTGCACCATGCCATGACTCGAGAAACCCTCACTGAGAAAGCGCCGTCAGGACTCGCACACGAAACAATCGCTCGCAGCACGACCGCCGTCGGTTCCGTCGCGGTCGTCGGTCTCGGGTATGTCGGACTGCCGCTTGCCATCCTCGCGGGCGAGCGCGGCTTCTGGGTACGCGGGTTCGATGTCGACACGCGCAAGATCGAGTCGCTGCGCGCGCGTCGCGCGCCATTCCTCTCGAAAGAAGAAACTGCGCAGTTCAAGAAAAGCCGCATGCACATCGGCGATAACGATGCGCTCCTCGTCGACGCCGACATCTACCTCATCTGCGTCCCGACCCCGGTCAACGAGAACCATGAGCCCGACCTCGGCCCCCTCATCGAAGCGAGCAAGCGCATCGGGCCCTACGTGCGTAAGGGTGCGCTCGTCATCATCGAATCCACCGTGGATCCGGGCGCTTGTGAGCGCGTCGCGCTCCCGATCATCGAACGCGACTCGGGCCTCACCGCCGAGAAAGATTTCCTCTTCGCCCACTGCCCCGAGCGCATCAATCCGGGCGACAGCGTGTGGGACGTGCGCACGATCCCGCGCGTCGTGGGCGGTAGCGGCGAGAAGAGTCTCAACGCTGCCGTCGCGTTCTACCAGAGCATCCTTGACGGCCCTATCAAGCCGATGGGCTCCATCCGGGAGGCGGAAGCGGTCAAGATGGTCGAGAACGCCTTCCGCGATGTGAACATCGCGTTCGTGAACGAGCTTGCAATGTCTTTCGCAAAGGGCGGGCTCGACATCGTGAACGTCATCGAGGGTGCCTCCACGAAACCCTTCGCCTTCATGCCCCACTTCCCCGGCTGCGGCGTCGGCGGGCACTGCATCCCGGTCGACCCGTACTATCTCATCCGCTATGGCCACGAGAACGGATTCGAGCACCGCTTCCTCGCGATGGCGCGCGAGATCAACAACGGCATGCCGCACTACACGGTCGACCTCCTCGAGCAGGAGCTTGAAGAACGCGGTGCCGAACTCAATGGCGCGACCGTCGCCCTGCTCGGCCTCGCCTACAAGCGCGACGTGCCCGACCTCCGCGAGAGTCCGGCTCTGACGATCCGCTCCGCGCTCGAGATGCGTGGCGCGATCATCCGCACCTTCGACCCGTTCGTTCCCGGCGAGTCCACGCACACCTCGCTCGAGAGTGTCTTCGACGGCGCTGATGCCGCGATCATCGCGACCGACCACAGCCTCTTCCGGACGCTCGCGCCGGAGCAATTCCAGCGCTATGGCATCTCGGTCGTCATCGACGGGAGAAACTGCCTCGACAAGCTCGCGTTCGCCGAGAGCCCGGTCACCTACCGCGGCATCGGCCATTAATCGCTGCTCACTCTGACGGCTTGTGAATACCACCACACTCACCAGCTCCGCCCAGTCACCGCCACGCGCACGCATACGGACCCGCGACAGCCTCTGGGTGCTCTTCTTCGCCATCATCTATGCCGTCGTCACCCTCAAGGTGCTGACAGGAAACTACATCAGCAGGAATATATTCTTCAGCGTATACAGCGTCGCCATCACGCTCTACATCTTTTCGCGTTTCCTTCTCGCCTATCTGCATCGCTCCGTGCCTATCGCGAAAAACTTCGAGCCGAGCATCGCATTCGTGGTCCCCGCCAAGAACGAGGAGGACAACATCTACGAGACCATCAAACGCTTCGGCGAGGTGGACTACCCGAAAGACAAGATCGAGGTGATCGCGATCAACGACGGCTCCACCGACGGCACGGGCGACGAGATGCGGCGCGCTGCGCACGACATCGGTGATAAGGTCGCGCGCGTCGAGGTGGTGGACTGGAAGGATAATCGCGGCAAGCGCCACGGTATGCACGAGGGCACGATCCGCGCGCGGCACGACGTCATCATCTTCATCGACAGCGACAGCTTCATCGAGAAGACGACCGTACGGCACCTCGTAAAGTATTTCACCGACCCGCGGATCGGCGCCGTCTCCGGCCACACGGACGTCTACAACCGCGACACCAACCTGCTCACCAAGATGCAGTCCCTGCGCTACTACGTCTCCTTCCGCGTCTACAAGTCGGCCGAGTCGGTCTTCGGCGCGGTCACCTGCTCGCCGGGGTGCTGCAGCGCCTATCGGCGGGACTACCTCACCGAATTCATCGACGAGTGGCTGCACCAGACGTTTCTCGGCGCGGCGTGCACCTTCGGCGACGATCGCGCGCTCACGAACTACATCCTGCAAAAATACAAAGCGGTCTATTCGCTTGAAGCGAAAGCCTACACCGTGGTGCCCGACAACTTCCGCCAGTACCTGAAACAGCAGCAGCGCTGGAAGAAATCCTGGGTGCGCGAGACCTTCCTCGCCTCCGGATTCATGTGGCGGCGACACCCGTGGGCAGCTCCGTTCTTCTATCTGTACTTCTTGCTCGCGTTCGTCGCGCCACTCGTCTTCATCTACGCGGTTATCGTGAACCCGATCCTCTTCGGCGTCATCCCGTTCGTCTATTTCGGCGGTTTGTTCCTTATGCTTCTGCTGCATGGCACGTACTACCGCATCTACGTCGATGAGCCGAACTGGATCTACGCCGTCTTCGGGTTCTGGCTCTATTCCATCATCCTCATGTGGCAGCTCCCGTGGGCGGTCGTGACCGTCACCGACACCAGCTGGGGAACACGTTAAAAGCGTCTCACGAATGAACCTATGCTATTCGACTTCTCACTGCACAAACTCACCTTCCTGCTCGGTCTCTTGGGCGGGCTCGTCGTCGTGCCGACGACGGCAGTCGTCATCGCGCGCGACAGCCACAATCTCGTGTCGGGATTTCACCGATACTTCATACAAGAGAATGCAGATTTCGTATACGTGAAATACTTGCTCACCTCCAAACTGCCGATCGAGAGCAAAGCACTGCTTGCGTCTGCCGCCGGGCGCTCGACCGCACAAGGCACGATCACCGGGACGATCACGCCCCCGCCAGGCGCTCCCTATCAGACGGCCGCCAGCGTCCCGGTCCTCCTCTACCATGGCGAAGGAGACACCTCCTCCTCGACCATGCCTATGCACGTCTTCGTGGACCAGATGCGCGCCCTCAAGCAAGACGGCTGGCACACGATAACGCTCCATCAATTCACCGCTTTTATGAAGGGAGAAACGACCCTGCCCGACAAGTCGTTCCTGCTCACGTTCGACGATGCGCGCCGTGACACCTTCTATGCCGCCGACCCCGTCATGCGCGATCTCGGCTTTACGGGCGTCATGTTCGTGATCACCGGATTCTCGATGCCCGAGAACGGCTCCACCCCTGTGAGCGACTTCTATCTCTCGAAATCCGAGCTCGCCTACTTGGCCAGGAGCGGTCGGTGGGAGCTTGAGAGTCATGGCAATGAAGACCACCGCGCGTATCCCGTACCGACGGCGACGTCCACCCCGGCGCATCTGACGCTCTTGCCAAACGAGCATTTCCTCTCAAACCTCTTCTGGTCTCCCGAAGAGAACCGCATCGAAACCCCGGCGGAATTCTCCGAACGGGTCAAGCGCGACCTCATAAGCTCGCGCGACACGCTCGAGGCGGACTTCGGCAAACCGGTCACCGCATTCGCCTTCCCTTTCAACGACTTCGGCCAAGGTACGGGAAATTATCCGCAAGCGATGACCGCGGTCGCGCACGTCGTACCCTCCATCTACAACCTAGCCTTCTACCAGACCTGGCCGGGCAACGGCGACTCGTTCAACACGCCTGATCCGAACGCCTCCCTGATCAAGCGCATCGAGCCGCACGCGGATTGGACCGGCCGCCACCTGCTCACCGTGTTGCAGAACGGCCGCACGAAGACGCTGCCGTACGCATCCGACTCGTTCACGACGGATTGGGAGGCGAACTGGGGGCTCGCTTCCTCCACAGCGAGCAGCTCGCTCGCTGTGGAGGCAACCACCGACTCTACGGGCGCGGCAGCCTTCCTCAACGGTTCCGGCCAATGGCAAAATTATCGCATCGACGCGAAAGCCGAGTGGCAGGCCGGCACCATATCGCTCGTGGCACGACACACGGAGGGAAGCAAGCCGTACCTCGTCTGCGCCTTCTCGCAAAATCGCATCTATCTCGAGCGCCACGAGCAGGGCGCCCCGATCGTGACGCTCGCCTTCACGCCCTACACTCCGCCGAAGCTTCCTACCCAGGCGACCGTCTCCATGACCGTGAACGGGCCGCGCACGACCTGCAGCGCCTACGGGGCGAGCGTGAGCGCCGACGCGCCCGGCATATCGGCGCACGGCGGCATCGGTATAAGCGTCTGGGACACGCCGCTTGATACGGCCCGCATCCTGCTTACCCACCTTTCTGTGAGCGCGCTGTGATCCGAATCGGCTTATGAACCGACGCCCCTCGCACACGAGCGTACTGGTCATCTTCGCCATCTTCGCTGCGAGCTTCGTGGCGACCCTGCTGCTCATCGTCGCGCTCGTCCTCATACGCGGCGTCAGCGCACCGACGCAGCAGCAGGCACCCGCCACTGAGGAATCGGCATCCGCGCCACTCTCGCCAACCGCGCCTGCGGCTGCACCAAACGTGCAGATCACTGAAACCCAATCAACCGTATTCCATTCGCACACCATCCGCACGATCACTCCAGCCCCGATCACGCCAACCGTACCCGCCCCGCCCGTAGCGACGCCCCCCGCCGCCATCTCGAACATGCCATTTATCTACTCATTCAACGTTCCCGGCACACTCGACGAAGCGCCGAGCATGGCGGAGAGTAGAAGCCGTTACTGGTTTTTGGATTCCGGCGGCAAATTCATCGTTGCAGATGGATACGGTGCCACCATCCAGGGCGCGCTTCCGAGCCAGGATACCTGGCGCACACTCTATGCAGGAGACAACCCGACCGATACCGACAACGGCTATCATCCGCAAAACATCTTCCGCCTTGTCACGAGAGGCACCTGGGGCGACGCGTCTACCGAAGCATACTTCAAGATTACCGGCGACAATTTCTCCGCCAGCCAAAACCGCAACGAATCGAACGGTCTCCTCATCATGACCCGGTACCAAGACCAGTACACGCTCTACTACGCCGGCATTCGCGTCGACGGCCATGCGGTTATCAAGAAAAAATATCACGGCACGTACTTTACGCTTGCAGAAGACCCGATATATCCGGGCGAATACGACCGAGATTCAAACGTGAATCTGCTTCCACACAACACCTGGATCGGTCTCAGAAGCAAAGCCACCACACTCGCAAATGGCACCGTACTCATAGAGCTCTTCAAAAAGGAAGAGGGCGACAATTCCTGGCACTCGATACTTTCCGCACGCGATGACGGCTCATATGACGGCACGCCGCCCATCACCGCCGCCGGCGCATCTGGCATCCGCACCGACTTCATGGACGTCCTCTTCCGCGCCTTCCGCATCGACACGCTATAACGCAGGCATCACGAACCATCTGACATACAGATAATCGAGTGCGAAATGCAAGAGGAGGCCGATGGCGATAAACATGAGCGGTCGAATGAAAAGGAGTGCGCAGGAAACCGCACCAAGAACGAGCCAGGATTTGTGCAGGGTGTGCGTCGTGAATGGATTCCTGCGCGGATGGTAAATGGGATGTGAAAACAGATGGTCTATGTCAATAAGATTTGAGCCGATCAGTAAAACGAAGTCGGCCGTGTTCGGGTTGAGACCTGGCACATGTGTGAGTGCGAGGAATACGGCAATGTCTGCAGCAACGTGGGTCGGCGTGGTCATTGAGATTTCCTTCCCAGTATATCCCGAAGGATGACCGCCTCGTTGTGCTCTTCGTCTTTCGCAGCGTAGAGCAGTGTCAGTTTCTTGTGCGTTTTTGCGAGGCGCTTGAGCTCTGCGAGCGCTTCATTCGCCGCAAGCTCGCGCAGGTAGCGCCGGCGAAACTCCGCGAAGCGCTTCTCGTCATGCCCGAACCATTTCCGCAGCTCGCTTGAAGGCGCGATGTCTTTGAGCCACACGTCCACCTTCGCCCGCTCCTTGCTCACCCCGCGCGGCCAGAGCCGATCCACCAGCACGCGAAACCCGTCACTCGCTTCACATGGCGCATACACTCGCTTGATCGCAAACATGCATGCACTATCACACAGCCCCTCCAAGGGAAAATGAAGCGCCTGCCAGGGCAGCCAAGCTGCCTGGCAGGCACGTTCGTTCAAGGTGCATGGAGGAGATGCCTAGGGACCAGCATCTCGCTGAGACCTCTTTCCCACTGCCCATTGCAGGCAGCGGAGGCCGTCCAGACATTCGGGAACACGCTGACTTGAATCCGTAGCAGTATTCCCTCTACCCGAGATGCTGGGGCGCATTCGCTCAAGCCCAGCAGGGAACGAAAGGTTTTGTCCTCGATGCTGACCCTTCGCACGATGGTATCGTCGCCGATCCCATCTTCGAAAAGGATCGCGCCGGGCTGCAGTCCTCCTTGTCGTTCGCAAATATCCCG
This sequence comes from bacterium, assembly GCA_021789225.1. Lineage (GTDB taxonomy): Bacteria > Patescibacteriota > Minisyncoccia > Phycocordibacterales > Phycocordibacteraceae > C7867-001. Next base: position 12,233 of record JAJYJQ010000009.1, read on the forward strand.
CTTGTGAGCCGGCGCGAGAGGGACGAGCGACTCCATCAAGCCCTGGAGGTCTTTTGCTGATGCCATCTCCACGTTGGGAGCCACAAAAAACCTGACCATGAGGTCCAGTCTCTTTTCCGTTTTCAACGCCTGACGCACACTCTCCTGAAGTTCTTGGCCTCCCGGTTTCGGGCCGAGCACGGTAATGCTCGGATTCCTGCGCAACGCCTCGCGAATCACTTCCAGCTTGCCGCTCATGGCGATCTTCCTCCCCGTAAGGATTTTATTTTTCTGGTTACACTTCTCTTCCGCTCTAACGATAGCACGACGCAAAAGCACCTCCTGACCATATACACAACCAGACCAGTTGCTTTCGCTACATGCGTTAGAATCAAAACATGACCATATATGAGGACGAAAATGTCGCTGTGAGACCTTCGCCTATCGAGGGCTATGGCTTATTCGCCAAACGCGCGTTCAAAAGTGGAGAGATAGTATTGAAATGGCGTTCCACCAAACTCACCGAGGAAGAATTGCTCTCTATTCCTGAAGATCAGAAGCGGTATATAAACAAACTTGCCGGTGGACCAGTTCTTATGAATATTCCAGAACGGTATGTGAATTCTTCGGATACGCCGAATACGCACGTAATCGAAGCAAGTGATGTCGCGATTCGTGATATCCAGGAAGGTGAAGAAATAACCAGTCCCTACGAGTTCGAGTAATGTTTCCACTACTCCTGCCCCGCAGCGAGAATGCGTTCGAGAAGCGCGGTGAATTGCGCGAGCTCGCGCTCGGAGAGCGGATCGAAGAGTTTCGCGAGGAGTGCCGTGCCGCGCGCGATGACGCGCGCAAGCTCGCGCTTCCCTTTCGCCGTGAGTGCGAAACGGTGCGCGCGGCGGTCGTGCGGGTCGTCCTTGCGCGCGACAAGCCCATCTTTCACGAGGCCCGTGATAAGCGAGGTCGCAGACGGCGCCGTGATGGAGAAATAGTCGGCAACATCTTTCGCACGGGGCGCACCCTCGCGTTCGATGAACCGGAGCGCTTCGACGCGCAGCCATGCCGAAGGATTCGTCTTCTTCCCGTGCGCAAGCTGCGTGCGAATGAGACCGCGCACCGCGAAGAAGCGCGAGATGGTGCGCGCGATGTCTGCCTGGTCATGAGGGTGCTTCATAGGCGCGAATACATTAATCAGCGATGACCACGTGTTCGCCCACAAGCCGCTCCTTCGGCACCCTAATCAAGAGCGCGAGGAAAGAGCCGATGAAGACGATCGACGCAGCCGTTTCAAAAACCGTCGCATAGCCGGTGACTTGCGCCTTGAGCATGATGAGGCCAACGAACTGGCGCATCGCCTCCGGGTTCGTCGCGTGCAGCGTGCTGTTTTCTGCAATGGCACGCGCACTCCCTTTGATGGCATTTGCAAGAACGGTGCTGAACACCGCAACGCCGAATGCGCCCGAAACATTGCGCACGAGCGCGAGGATCGCCGAGGCCTCGCCGATCTCCTCACGCGGGACAAGCGCTGCGATCAAGTTTGTACGTTGTGCCATGCCGAAGCCAAGCGAGAACGCCATAAACGCGAGCGGGATAGAGATTTGCGTCGCCGTGGAGCGTGGATCGATGGCGGCAAGCCAGAGCATGCCAAGCCCCGCACCAAACGTGCTGAGGAAAATGACAATTCCTGGCTTCATTTTTCCAATCATCCGGCCTCCCAACTGAGCACCAACCATGAGCGCAAACGCAAGCGGGATGAACAGGTACCCGGTCTGGGTCGCGTTGTAGCCAAGGAAGGTCTCTGCAAAAATCGGAATGAGGAATATTGCGCCAATAAGCCCCATGAATATGATGAAATTGTTCAGGAGCGTATTCACGAAGGGGCCGATCTTGAAGAATTTGAAATCGATAACCGGCTCAGCGGTCCGGCGCTCGACCACGTAGAATGCCGTGAAGAAGACGACGGTGCCGATATAGCACACGATGCTCGCCCATGAGCTCCATCCCCACGTCTGCCCCTGGTCGAGCACCAGTGTCAGCGTGAAGAGAGCCGCACCGAGCAGGCCCGAGCCCAGCCAGTCGAAGCGCACGCTCCGCTTTGCACCGACCGACTCATGAATGACGGCCATCGCGAGCACCAAGCCGATGAGACCGAGCGGGATGTTGATGAGGAAGACCGAACGCCAGCTGAAGTGGTCGATGAGCGGCCCGCCGATCAAGGGACCAAAGACCGAGGCGACGGCAAACGCGCCCGACCAGATGCCGAGCGCTTGCGCGCGTTCCTTCGCTTCAGTGAAGGTGACCGCAATGATAGCCATGGCCGTCGGATAGTCGGCAGAAACGGCAAAGCCCTGGATGACACGAAACACGATCATCGAAGGCAAGCTCCACGCAAGCGCGCAGAGGCCGGACGCGATGATGAACCCGACGAACCCGATGATGTAGATGCGCTTTCGACCCGCGGTGTCGCCAAGCTTTCCCCACACCGGCACGAAGACGGCATTGGCAAGGATGTACGCCGTCGAGATCCACGCCGCACTCGACACCGTGATGCCGAAGTCACTGATGATCTTCGGGAGCGCGAGGTTGACGACCGTCTGGTCGAGCCGCCCGAGGAAGGTGCCGAAAATGACGGTCGCGAGCACCCACCAGCGCAGATTGCTTTTCTCTGCGACAGAGTCGGCCATAGGTTACGGCGTCTGCACCCAGATGCGCGCGGACATGCCGTTCTTCAGCTCCGGGCACGCGCTCGGGTCGAAGCGGACGTAGACCTCAAATTGGTTGGTGGGGCGCTGATCGGAAATATCGAAGACCACGTCCGTGCGCGCTGAAGTCGGGCTGATCTCGTCAACGACGCCGTGATAGGTCTTCGAGCCGAACGCGTCGATGGTGAAGGTGGCCGGGTCGCCCACCGCGATTTTCGAGAGACCTTTGTTCTCGTCGATCTTCCCCATCACGCGGAGCGTTCCTGGGTCGAGCATCGTCACGACCGGCGTGCCAGCAGCGACTTGCGCACCGATCGCGTCATTCACCTGTACGATGAGGCCGGCAGATTTCGTCTTCAGCACCTCCGTCCCCACGAGCGCGACGGGCGTATTCGCCGGGAGCGTGTCGCCTTCGTTCGCATAGACCGCGTTCAAGCGGCCGGGTGCCGTGGGCGCGAGATTCACGAGCGGTGCGGACACGGCCGCCGTATCGATCGCGACCTGTCGCCCGGAGTATACGAGATATGCCGCAATGAGCCCGGCGCCGAGGATGAGGAGGCCGATGCCGCCAAAGACCATGAGGCGGTGCTTGAGCTCAGCGGTAAGCTCTTCTACTTTTTGTGCTGCAGGGTTCGAGTTCATGGTGTGAGGATCTTGGTCATACGATTATTCAGAAACCGTCGAGAGCGCGTGCGTGCCGAAGGCCTCGATGGCGTCGCCTGCAACAAGACCATTCGTGATTTCCGTCATGCCGTCCGCGCTTTCGATACCGGTCGTGACCGGCACTTTCACCGCACTATCCGCATGCTTCACGTATACGAATTTCTGCGCGCCGCTCGTGATGATGGCGCTCGTCGGCACCGTAAGCGCATGCTCTTTGCGCGCCGTGATGATGCGCAGGTTTGCTGAGAGGCCCGGCTTGATGCGCTCGTCGTTGTCCGCAAACGTGACCGTGACCGTGTACGACGGCGTGCCATTGGAAAGCGTCGCAGCAGGTGGCACCGTCGTCACGGTGGCAGCGAATGTTGCATCCGGGTAGGCAGCGAAGGTCGCCTCGACCGTATCACCCACCTTCATCTTTGCCACGTCCACCTCGGACACCTGTGCATCCGCTTGGTACTTTCCATCAGCAACGATTGAGACGAGCGGCATGCCCGGCGTGACCGTCTGTCCAAGATTCGCGTTCTGCGCGGATACCGTACCGGAAATCGGCGCGACAAGGTAGGTCTGCGCAGCTGCAGCCTGCGCGCTCGCGAGCGACGCCTGTGCCGCCGCAACGACCGCGCGCTGTGCATCGATGTCGTTTTGCGTCGCGCCGGCTTTCGCGAGCGTGAGCGTACCGGATGCGGTATGGTATGCCGTCTCTGCCGTGGTGAGCGCCGTGAGCGCATTCGAGACCTCGACGCGCGCCGCATCAACATTCGCCTGATAACCTGCAATGATCGTCGCCGAGGTCGCACCATTCGGAAGCGCCTTGAAGAGCGCCGCTGAGAGATCGCTCAAGAACGCGATGACCGTCTTGAGGTCGGCTGCCGTCTGATTGGCATTCTGCTCCAGGTCGCCGCTGCCCGTGCCCAGCTGCGCAAGCTCTCCGAGCACCGGCTCGAGCGCGATGCGCTCTGTCTGCACCCGATCCACCAGTGCCTTATCCGGCACGAGCGGGATAAGCTGCGCACCCGTGACACGCGGGTTCGTGAACGCCGGATCTGCCTTTGCATGCACCGCGTCGTCAGCGTTGATGTAGGCGCTCTGGATCGCATTCGCGAGCGATGTCTGTGCCTGAACGAGCGCCGTCTGGTCGATTGCGAGCTGCTCCGGTCGCGTTCCCGCAAGGAGCGCATCGAGTTTCGCCTGCTGCGTCTTCACGTTCGCCTGCGCGAGCTCCACCGCAGCGGTCTGTGTCTGATTGGAAAGAACGACGAGCGACTCTCCGGCTGAAACATGCTGCCCGACCGCAGCGCGGATCGCGGCGACCTGGCCGACCGTCTGAAATGAAAGGTCGGTATTCTGCGACGCCTTCACCGTGCTCGACACGTCGACCTCCTGGGTAATCGGACCGTCCATCACGGTAGCGTACGTTCCCGAAAACGAAGCGCTCGTGAGATACCACGCGAGCCCAACGCTTGCACCGCCAAGCACCAGGGCACCGCCGATGGCGATGACCGGATGGGACATGTGCGTAAGCACCCGAACGAGCTTCTTTCGTGCTGCCATACGTGTAAAAAATAGTTAGATAATCTAACTATATCACACGTCCCGTTCCGCACGCAATGAGAAAAGTCTCTGCGCTATCCTTGTTCGTTCTCCCCTTCGTCTTCGTCGTCGCCCTCTTCCGTGTCATATTCCCCATCTTCTTCATCGTCTTCACTCCACACACTCGATCCGATACGGTCACGTACATGCTCGTACTGCCGCTTCAGCTCATCGGCGAAGGCATCGAGCTCGCGTGCGCTCACCTCACCGGTGCTCCCCAAGCGGGAAAGTGCGTCATCGACCGCCCGCTCATAGTTTTGTCGGGTAATGCGACGCATGAAGCGCATGCGGCGAGATACCTGCGCCCGCGCACGCATCTTCCAGAGTTCGAACTTGATACGCCGCCGATTCTGATAGATCGCGTATGCCCCCGCCATTCCGGCAATGAACCCTGCCATGAACCCGTTTTTGAAATCTCCATTTGTTTTCATAGGCGTTGTCACAATTTGAATAACGCGAGCAGCGTTTTCGCGAGCCGCTCCGTCCTCCTGAGACCCTCGCGCAACCGTTCACTCCGTTCCTTCATAGCGCGAAGCTCGGTCGTGACCAGGCGGGCGAGCTTGATGAGATACCACAAGAGCGTCACGATGAATGCCGCCGTGATGATGACCGCTATCGCTGCAATATACAGCACCGCGCTCGGCAGAGTAACAACCATTCGCCAAGCATATCTGCATGCTGCTTAACTTCAGGTGAACAAGAAATGCGCTACAATCCAGAGAGCGCTATGCACGAAAACCCCCAGCACGACACGAAAGAACGAGTCGCCTTGACCTCCATTTTCGCGAGCGCCGGCATCGCTGCCGCGAAATTCGCCGCCGGCCTTCTCTCCGGCTCGCTCGCGCTCATGTCAGAGGCCGGACACGCGGTGGTCGATACTGCCGCCACGGTGATGACCTACGCCGCCATTCGTACCGCCAACAAGCCCGCAGACGAGGATCACCAGTACGGCCACGGCAAATTCGAGAGCCTCTCCGCACTCGCCGAGACCATTCTCTTGTTCGTGCTCGCGACGGTCGTCGTGATGCGCGCATGGGCACGGCTCACGACCGGCGGGAGCGAGTTTGAGCCGACCCTCTTCGCCTTCGGTGTCATCGCCGTATCTATCGCGGTAGATGCGCAGCGTATCCGCCTCTTGCGAAAAACTGCAAAAGAAACCGGCAGTCAGGCGCTCGCCGCCGACGCGCTGCACTTTTCCTCCGACCTCGTGGGCTCCGTGCTCGTCCTCCTCGGCCTCATTGCAGCCTCATTTGGCTTCCGCTATGGCGACCCGATCGCGGCGCTCGGCGTTGCTGGTTTCATCGCGATTGCCGGCTGGCGGCTCGGCAAACAAACCATAGACACCCTCCTCGACCGAGCGCCCGAGGGCCTGGATGCACAGATACGAGACATCGCGGAGAGCATGCCCGGCGTCATCGAGGTCCGTGATCTGCGCCTGCGCCATGGCGGGACGCACCTATTCGGCGACCTTTCCCTTGCGGTATCAGAGACGGAGTCATTCCTCGCCGTGAGCGAAATAAAAAAGGCGACGGCACGCGCCATCAAACGCGCCCTCCCCGCCATCGACCTCACCGTCACTGCGGTTCCGGTACCATTCGAAGGAAAAGAGACGCCAACGATTCGCTAACGGACTGGCATCTTCAATAACCTTGATGGCGGAGGCGGCGAGATTCGAACTCGCGAGGGGAATTACCCCCTACTCGCTTTCCAAGCGAGCGCACTAGACCACTATGCGACGCCTCCTAATGCCCCGGCACTATACCAGGAACTGCCGTATCCGGCATCTCCACGTCACAGCTGCTATCATCTTCCGCTGGCACGCGCTCTTTTTCGTGAGCATCTTCTTTGCGCTGATGATGCACATGCTTCATTTCATACATGAGTTTGTCCGCCTGCTGTATGAGCTCCTCGGGAGTCTGGTTTTTTTCAGGGTCATAAAAGACCATGCCCACACTGGCCGAGTCGGCAAGCTCGGGCGAGCCGGGCGGCAGGAGCTCGTGTTTCGCGGCAGAGACCGCGCCACGCACGCGATCTGCTATATCCTCCGCGATCTTCTCATCGTCCATGCCTGGCATGTGGCGGATAATGATGTTTGCAGTAAACTCATCTCCTCCAGGCCGCGCGAGCGTAACCGCATCATAAGGGCGCAGCACCTTGCCGACATGTTCAGCAATGAGCTTGAGGTATGTGTCACCCGTCTCGTGTCCGTACCTATCATTAATCGTCTTGAATTTGTCGATATCAATAAAGAGCACGCCGAGCCGGACGTTCTCAAGCTCCCGCATGCGCTCCATGTAGAGTTTGAGTCCTTCCATGAACCCGAGCCGATTCGCAAGGCCCGTAAGCGCGTCGCGGCGCGATTCGGCATAGTGTTCCTGCGCAGCTTCCTTGTGTCTCTCTGATTCCTCTTTGTGCTTTTGCGCCTCCTCTCTAGCCCTCCGCACCTCTTCTTTCAGCATCGCTTCCCGCTGATGGGCTTCATCAAGCTTCTTTTTCAGTACACGCAACTGGAATTTCTCCAGTACGCTCTGGACTTCTGCCGCATAGGAAATGCTGAATGATTCCTCGTTGAGTTGGAGCGTTTTCTCCTCATACTGCACCGCCTCCCTCGACGCCTGCGGCACAGACATTTCCGGGCGACGCGCCCCACGCAACACGCGCAAACCCTCACTCATACGCCACGCGAGCTATACATATGCATTCTTTTTATGATACCCCTCCGAGAAGCGCCGCGACACGCTCTTCGACAGGCGGATGTGTGGAAAAGAGTCGCTCGATCCAACGTGCCTTTTTCGCCCCGTACGGATCACCAATGAAAAGATGCGCGGTCGCATGACTCGTGTGTTGCATCGGCCGATTGTATGCGCTGATCTTCTGCAAAGCGGAGGCAAGACCTTCCGGATAGCGCGTGAGGAGCGCGCCCGAGGCGTCGGCGAGGAATTCGCGCTTCCGAGAGATGGCAAGCTGGATGAGCTGAGCTGCGATCGGCGCGAGGATGATGCCGACGATGGCGAGGATGGCCACGAGCTGATTCCCGCCTTCGCGATCATCGCGCCGACCGCCACCAAAAAACGACATGCGCAGGAAGAGGTCAGCAAGGATGGCGAGGAAGCCCGCGAGCACGACCGCGACCGTCATAAGGAGGATATCGCGATTTTTGATGTGCGAGAGCTCGTGCGCAATGACGCCTTCGAGCTCGCTTCGCGACATCAGCGCGAGCAAGCCGGTGGTCGCACAGACGACCGCGTGCGCTTGGTCGCGGCCGGTGGCGAAAGCGTTTGGTGCCGGGTCGTCGATGACGTAGAGCTTGGGCTTCGGGAGGCCGGCGGTGATGGCGAGGTTTTCCGTGACGGTGTAGAAATCGAAAAATTCTTCGCGTGTGGCCGGGCGTGCGCGGGTCATCGAGAGCACGACGCGGTCGCTATACCAATAGCTCCAGACATTGGTGAGAAGTGCGAAGGCGACCGCTACATAGAGAATGCCGGGCGAGTTGTAGTACCAGGAGATGCCGTAGCCCACGGCGATGACGAGCACCAGGAAGCCGGCCATCAGGAGCCACGTGCGGCGAACGTTTGCAGACTGCTCAGCGTAGAGGGTCATACCCGTATGATACCAAAAGGGACGCCCAGCGCGCGAGCCGGCTTCGCCGGCTCGCGCGCTGTGTATCACGCCAGATTTAAAGGTCCAGAAACTCCTCAACGCTAAGACCGGCTTGCTTGATGATTTTCATGAGAAGCTTGCGACCGATATCTGCACAGTGAAGCGGAACGTTCGTGACACATCCCGTACGGTCATTGCGAAGCTTTACGTGACTTCCTTTCTGCGAAACGATACGAAACCCGCCGCGCAGCAGTTTTCGCAACACCTCACGTGCAGAGGTAACTGGCAAAATGCTCATGCGAGCTGAGAAACAATTCGCTGTCGGCGCACAGTGATGCGTCCCGCACGTTCTGCCTCAAGCAGCACCTCGCCTTCGATCGCGCACTCGATGGACTCGGCAGCCATGCGGCGCGCTTCTACCAGATTCTTACCCCACGAGATAGCACTCGGGACGGTGATAGCCTGGGTGGCGTAGCCGCCCATGTCCGGCTCGCTCTCGAACGCGACTTTGAACGCGCCATATTTTGTCATGACTGTCTCTGTTCTCTTGGCGATTTTCATGACAGTACTATACCACGAACAGATGTTTGGGAGATGAAGCGCCTATGTGAGAAGGTACTTCTGAAGATAGTGGTACTTGCGCGGGTGTATAGCCGTCGGTTTCATTCCGTCGAACGCGCGACATACTGCATCACTGCCACAAGCCTTCATGGCAAAAATAATGAGCGAGATGGTTCCGTACGCAAGCACGCGACGCAGCACAAACTCTTCCGGCAGAGAGGCTCGGTCGCCTTCGGCGATGTCCCACAAGACCGGCGCATAATCCTGCGTATTCATGAGCATATTATACCACAAAAGCGCGCGAGCCGGCTTCGCCGGCTC
>JAJYJQ010000010.1 GCA_021789225.1 bacterium
CCCCGTGAGCGCCTTGCGCCGCTCCTCGAACTCCCTCGTATCAATCTCGCCGCGCGCATAGCGCCCCTTCAATATCTCGAGCGCGTCGTCGCTCCCGTGCCGCTCATGCGTGCGCGTCTCGCGTACGATATAGCGCACGCCGTACGCGATGAGCACGATGACAAGAATAAAGAATATGAACGAGAGAATGGCGCCCAGCGGCCCCATGCCGTAGCCATAGCCGTCCCAATACATCATGGTGATACCTAGGTTACCGGATAATGCCCACAGCATACATTTCGCCCCTATAACATTGCGTTAAGTTCGGAAAATACGCCCAATTGCCTTTGCAAACGGCCGCCAGATTCGCTATACTACCGGCACGGTCCCCAGGGCCGTTGCACATTCACACAACACATTCCGGTGTAGCTCAATGGTAGAGCAGCGCGCTGTTAACGCGTTGGTTGTAGGTTCGAGTCCTACCGCCGGAGCAGATTAATCCTGTGCATCCGACCCGTCCCCGTCCTAAATATGAGGACTCTAATACCATCCCCTATTGGGAGTCTGAGAAGTGAGAGATCAAAATGGCTTCGTGGCCAGGAGCGTATGGACCATCGGCGTAATTTGCGTGATGAGTTGAGCAAATCCTTCGATATCGGCAAGGCCTTGTATGGTTTTCCACGCCGCGCCGATAATGCTTCGGTTCGGCTTGGTTTTCCCAATCTGGCTCGCAAGAGCTTCAACATCTGACTTGTAGTCGCTCTTCGCCTCAGGTGAAAGTTTCGTTGTTCCCTCGATTTTCTCAAAGAGTTCCGATAGAGAAGCGTCGAGACTCACGACCGACTGGTTGACGGTCGACCGGTCGCCAAAAGAGAGGTTATGGATCGGTGAGTTGGTGATATTCAGCGTCCTCTTATCGATTTTCAGATTCTTCGTGCTACTGACCTGCGTTATGGTTTGAACGGAAGCGAGGGAACGCCGATCTTCAGGATCAAGTTTTGGCATAATGGAAGTGCCGTGACTCTCTGCGTACATCTGCGCCGCCGCATTTGGCGTTAATCCGCTATGTTTCCGGCGAAGTTCCGAGAGGCGCGGCCTGATTTTCTCGGGCGTCTTTCCGAGACGCTTTTTCAAGATTCCCAAGATGTCGGCATTGAGCTTGTCGGCCATAAGTCTTATTTCTTACCCTTCTTCGGAGAGAGGACACGACTGACAATAGCAGGATCTACGCCGAGCACGTCGGCAATGCGCTTGCCCTCCACGCCTTGAGTACTCAAACCGAGGATAAGGAGACGCTTGATCTGATCGAGTACGTCTGCCTGCTTCTGTTCGTTGTTCTTTGCCATTATGTAGTAGGATTATGAAGGCTTTTTAACGCCCTTCAAGAAGTCGTTCACCGTGTGCGTATCGACTCGAAGTTTCTTGCCGATATCAACCTGCGGAACGCCGAGCTTGAAAAGCTCAAGGATGAGTAATTTCTTGATGAGGTTCGAGTCGCTCTCGCGATCTTCCGTCGGCTTGGTGTTCTTCTTCGCCATAGCTATTTTGGGTTAGTTTTCTTAATCCGACTCTTGGAGACGGCAACGGTACCGGGGGTGGTACCGAGGATCTCTGCAATCTCGCCTGTCGTGAGGCCGAATCGGGTGAGCCGCACGACATTACCTTGAACGCCCTCGTTACCGTCGCGCTGAAGTTCGAGTGCGATGAGAACGCTCAGCTTCTTTGAGATTTCCTTGAGAAGCGCGATATCATTCATATGCTACTTCGCTACTTCTTCGCCGAGCGACGAATGCCGACTAGCTCCTTGCTAACATGGCTCTGGGTCTTGCCTACGATAGCGGCGATCTCCACGGGACGTACGCCGAGGCCGTCGAGTATCGCGATCTGTTCCTTGAGGGGAAGCGCCGAGGTTTCTCGCGAAATTGACCGGAGCAGAAGAGCGCTGACCACGTCTAGCTTTTTGTTAATCTCGCGCAGTTCTTCGAGTTCGAGGTTACGATTTAGGTCGTTCATAAATGGTAGTTATGTTAGCAATCAACCACATTTTAGCCCCATATATTCTGGTGTCAATGCACCTTTGCTAACCTACCTACAGCGCTAACACAGGCTGCTCGTTTTATGGCTTATTTATGGGGTATTTGAGCGCTTGAAGGCAGCGCTCTGCCTCTAGGGCATTAGCGGTTATCCACACCCGCTGCCAGCGATTCTTTCTAAGAGGAGTCGTTGCGCAAGCTCTTATTCGTCTCATTTTGGATCAAGCCCGAACGACCCGTCTCCGTCCAAAAATCACGGTTCGGAAGCTCAAAGAACCCTTGTGGGGTCTCACCGACGAAGGGTCACGACCCGTGTCGGGAGCCGAGGAAAAATGCGAAAGCGCCCAAAATGGGCGCTTTCGCATTTTATCCGAGGCGAACGGCGGAAAGCTCTGCGTATTCCCGGAGCAGCCTGGACAATAGGCTAGTGTTATGGTATATAATTATTCAGATTGAAATAAGAGTTCGTTTTCTCGGCATCATTCAACCAGGGGAGAGACATCAATGGACGATACGACATTCCATCTTACCTGCAGAGAATTTCTTGCTGCGAAGCAGAAGAAGTCGGCTGTAGGGACGGTCTGGATAGTTATCGCTGTCGGGCTGAGCTTTTTCACTGAGGCACCAGGCCTCGCTTGGTCCCTACTGTTGTTCGGTGCCGGCTTCATCGCCGCGATGTGGCTCGATGTGGGACTTGTGCGGTACCGGATGAAGAGAGGATTTTACGGTCATATCGCTGAGGAGATGAGAGAACAAATCCGCTTTATCTCGGCTAAGAAGTAGCCGCCGCGCCGCAGAGACCGCTTCGCGCTCTCTCGGTGAGGCGGTTTTCTATCCAAGAAGCTTTAAAGTCAGAGCCAACTTGCAACGCCACCGCGATGTGAGCAGGTACCGGAGCGGTGCTGACTGAAGCTGTACGTACCATCGCGGCATTGAGCAGTAGCGCCTGCGGGAACAGAGTTTGAATAGACGGGAGAGTGTACCTGGTTTCCATCAACGTTCGTATAGTAGTTGTTGTTGGAAAGGGAAGGTGATCGTGATTGGGAAGCAGACTGCGTTTGAGCGGGCGCGGTCTGTGATACCTGTGAACCAGACGAAACAGAAGGATAGGTCTGAGAATGAGCGGTAGGAGCAGGGTCGAAGTCCGTATGTGTTTCTACCGAGGTTTGCGCGGACTTAAGAACAGCCGCTGCGGCTGCGGGCTGAATGGGCTGGGAGGGCGGAGGAGTCGGTGATCCGTTGCTGCCCAAAGCTATAAGAGCAACCGCTCCAAGTGGGATCAAATAGCGCTTTTTCTTGTACCAGGGGCGAGGCGAGGTTTGTTCCATGCCCGCCACCCTACTCCTATCCTCAGAAATGACAAATTCTCATCGCCAGCGCGCTGAAGCGGAGTCCGACCTAATATCCCGGGAGGCAAACTCCCTATTTCCTGAGCATCATCAGATTTTCACGGCATGTATGGTTAACTTGTGTCAGGCGCGAGCGCAAGCTCGTTATGTGCAAACCTTCCTATAAGGAGGCATCAGTAGTGAGTAAGAAAGGAAAGAGTAGTAAGGTGTACCAGAAGGGACCCGACGGCAAAAAGTTTCGCGATGAGAAGGGCTTTACGCGCTACAGCCGTGATGGGGGCAAAACCGTGTTTGGCGACAACTACCGTTTAGGAATCGCCACGAAGAAGTTTTCGAAGTAGCTTCTCTAGAACACAGAGTACACAAGAAGTACATGTAAAGTGAATCCTGGCGGCCAATGCATGCATGCAAAGGCCGCTTTTTATCTTTACCAAATGTTCAATTCATTTACCGGAACCACGATTTGTCCCAAATAATTTGGAAGTAAAGCCGCGAGACGAACCGACACGAAAGTGCCGGTTCGTCTTTTGCTTTTTCGAGCGTTAGGTCTTTTCTACCGCTCCGCGTGCCAGAGGCGGATGCCGAGGAAGCCGAGGACCGCGATGAGTGCGAAGAGGGAGAGGTAGGTGGGTAGGTCTGCGCCGCCGCCTGTGTTCGGCGCGATGACCGTCGTGGTGGTGGGGGTCGTGGTGGGGTCTGAAGGAGGATCTGAGCCGGGGTCGGTCGCGTTGGTCGTCGCCGTGGTCGCTGCGCGGGCTGGGTCAGAAGTCACGGCATTGTTTGTGACCGGCACGAAGCCACCTCCACCTCCGCCGCCACTGCCGCCGCCAGTGCTACCCCCGCCGCCGCCCGAGGAATTTGATGGCGGGTCGCTGGTGACGGTGCCGCTGAGAGAGCCCGCGTTCGAACCTGAGCTCTCTCCGGTAAGTGAGCCACTCGAACCGCTCACGTTTCCGCCGAGCGAGCCGGTCGGGTCTGTGGAGAGTGTGCCGGTGAAGGTTGAGGCGAGGGCAGGCGACGCGACGCAAAGCGCGAGGAAGGAGGCGAGGATGAGGGTGCGTGAGTTCATGGATCGAGGGTTATCTGATAACGCGTTAGCTCGCTGGGGTCGAGGTTGCCGCTGTCGAGGTCGCGGTCTTCGGCAGCGACTCCACCGTATAGGTCGTGCTGTAGCTGCCGTTTAGCGCGCCGCGCGGGATCTTTACCTCCACGTTCAGATCGGCTTGGATGCCGGGTGTCGTGGTCGAGGTGTCGCCGGTGAGGTACAGCCAGTTGCTAAAGCCGATGCCTTTCGCCATAATCGCCGCGCTGCTGGAGGCGGCATTTGAGGATTGCGGCGTGTGGATGCGGATATTGCTCTTCGCGGGTATGGTGCCGGAGCCGGTGGAAGCGATAAAGTCGGTGAATCTGATGCGCAACGCCTGTTCGGCAGCCGGAACGGTGAGATGCAGGATCCAGTGCCAGCCGCTCCCGAACGAGTCATTCGCGACACCTGATGCGCGTATGGCGCTCACGGAGGTAACCGCAAGCGGCGTGGTGGTCGCGGTCGTGCTCGCGGTGGTGCTTGCCGAGAGCGTCGTGAAGGTTTGGTCGGAGGAGGTGGCGATCTTGCCGGTGGCGTCAACCGCGTTCACGCGGAAGTGGTATTTCGTCGCGGGCTTCAGCTTCGAGAGCGAGATGGCGTGCGTCGTCGAGGCGGTCGATTCACGCGTGGTCGAGGCGGTGTAGGCGGTCGTCGTGCCGTATTCGATCTTGCCGAAGGTCGCGATATTGGTAGTGAAGCGTACGCGTGCAGTGGTAGAGGCGGTGCTTGTTGCGGTTATGCCTGAGATAGCAGGCAGTGCCACTTGCGAGCGGGTGAAGGAAAGCTTGTTCGAGGCCTGGTTGCTCTTGTTCGTCGCTGAAGAGGTCGCGAAGCCCGCTGGAATCATGACTGATGCTGTGCCGGTCGCGGTCGGTAGCAGGGTAAATGTGAAGGTCGTGCTGCTGCCGGTGAAGTTTGAGACCGTCGCGTTCGTGAGTGCGAGCGAGCTGGATGCGAACCCCGTCACGATTTCCGAGAAGGTCGCCGTGATCGGGATCGAGGAAGCACTCGTCGAAGACGAGGTTGTGCTTGTGAGCGTCACGGTCGGGCCGCCGCTTTCGGCGAACGCTGCGGTCGCGAGACCTACGGTGAACGTGAGTAAAAGCACAAGTGCTGCGATGCGCGATATAAAGCTAGTCATATGTCATGTGCGGTTAGCGGTACGCGAGGCTGATAACACCATCAGGTGTACCAGGTATCCGATTAAACGGGCGTGAATCACATCGCGTTCATAGAGGCTTCTACGATGAGCCGTCGGTCGTACGTCATGCCTTCGCTCATGCTGTCGATCCATGAGCCGTCGCAGGTGATGAGCGACAGGCGCGCTGCGCCGGACGTGGAGAAGAGGCCCGGGATAGGCGCGTCATAGGGATAGGAAGAGGTAGCTGTCACGAGGAAGGTGATGGTCTTTCCCGATTGCATGACGATGTTCACCTCGTCTCCCGGCGCGAGGTCGTCTAAGTGTTTGAAAACGCCCGAGAGGCCGAGGCCGTTGTCTTTGTGGCCGGCGATGAGGGCGTCGCCCTCGTGTCCGGGCACGCTGCCATACGCGAACCATGCAGCGTCGGCAAACTTTCGTGGTGTCTGCATGCGATTGCCGGCGACCAATCCTGCTTTCTCGATGGGTGCGTCCACGGAGATGGCGGGGATGATGATGCGCACGGGTATGTCGCCAGCGCCCACGGCGAGAGCGGCACTCGGGGGCGCGCTCACTGCTTCGGGCAGGGCGTAGGTGGACGCGCGCACCAAGAGGAGCACTCCGTATCCGAGCGCTGCTGCGCTTATCGCAAGCGCCAAGAGTCCCTGCACATTCCGTATCATTCAAGAAGTATCCTCGAAAGGGTGTGAGCCGTGGGTGAATGCTGCTCGTCACATGAAGTTCACACGCGCTCCTTATAATGGCGTGCATGGACCCAAAAGAAATCGTATCGAAAATAAAGGACATCGCGGGAGAGGTTTCTTTTCCTGCGCACAAGGATGATGTTGTCCAGAAAGCGCAGGAGAAAAATGCGCCGAACGAGGTGATGGATGTGCTCGATAAGCTACCGTCCCAAAATTTCGGAAGTCTCAAGGAGCTCGTCAGCAATCTTCCGTTCGGCGACATCGCAGATGAAGCCAAAAAGTTCCTGTAGCACGCGTCGCGTGCGTGCACGAGGTCTGATTGACACGAGAGCATCTTCGTGTAGTATGGTGGCACGCTCGCACTCCAATCCTCCTTTCTTTTCCGGTCGCTCGATCGAGCTCGCACGTGGAGCTTACCCATAGTTAGTACGTAATGCGTTTACTTCCAATCGTTATTCTTTTTGCGTCTCTTTCCGCCTTTTCCGCTCTCAGCTTCGCTCGCTCTCCTCACACACAAACTCCCGCACCTACTTCCGCGGGAGTTTCTGTGAGTGCGAATGCGAATACCTCGACTACGATCGTGGCCGCGAATACGGCCGCGACACCGGTACGCGTGTCGCCCGAGACGCTTGCACGCACTATTCAAGGTGCGGGGTTGCCGGTGGCAAATGTCGTTGTGCGCACGGTGCCTGATGCGCGCGGGACGGTCATCTATATCCCGCAAGATCACCTCTATCCGGGCTCCAATCCGGCCGATGCGGTGAACGATGGTGCGGCGACCACTCAAAACCAGATTAAAAGTATCGTCTCGTATCTCACCGGGACGCTCGGCGTGCACGGCGTGATGGTGGAAGGTACGAATGTCGGCCCGGTCGCGACAGATACGCTCACGGTGCTGGGTCAAAAAATGCAGGCAGCGACGAATCTCGCTTCGGCTGCCGACAACCTTGCGCGCGTGTGCTCGAGCACGACATGCGGCGGGGCGATCGCTGGCGCGCGTGCGCTCAGTGCAAGCCTGACGCGTGAAAGCGCGCTCGTCGGCGGTGCGCAGGAGGCGAAGGCCTCGGGCGGCACCTTCGCCCTGGTCGGCGTGGAGAACGCGTCGACCGAGGCGGCGGCGGGCGACCTGGTCCGCGACTACTACTACCTCAACGACCGGCTCGCGTCACTCACGACGCCTTCGCAGAATGCGTTTGCGCTCGCGAATCCTGCCCAGCTCGTGCAGCTTTCTTCGCACGCGAACACGAGCGGTCCTGTCATGGACGTGAGCGACGGCATGCTTGCGGCGCTACCGAAGGATCAAGCGATAGCTGCCCAGACGAGCGCGTTCACTAAGGCGGTGCAGGCGGCCCACTCGGCAGAGGAAGCGGGGAATGCGCTCCTTGCCAAGCAGGCTGCCAATCTCCCTCCGCGTAGTGCGAACCCGTATGGAGGAGTCTCGAGCTCGGCGGTGCTGCAGCAGAAAATAGCTGCGGACGAAAACCAGATGCAGGCGGTCATCGTCGACGAGCGCAATAGGGAAACGGCAGCGAATGCGGCACAGGCGCTCGGAACCCTCGGCACGGATACGGGCGTGCTCGTGTTCGGTGCGGGGCATACGAGCGGCCTGCTTTCGGCGCTTGCTGCACAGAAACTCTCGGTGGTGGTGGTGGTGCCCAAGCAGCTCGCCGGCGATACTGGTCTCGCGGCGGCTCTCGGAGGCGGGCAGACGCCGGGTTCATAAAAACTTAAACGGCTCGGGCGTATAGTGCCTCGCACGGAACGGCACTACGCGTATGCAGGACGAGCTACAGCCAAATGAGAAGTGACGCGGTTTCAACCGCGTCACTTCTCTGTGTCAGGTATTGCCTTGAGGCTCGCTAGTAGATCGTAGTGCCGTTGCCGTTACCGAACAATGCCGCGGCAGCCCAGAGGTTGCCGAGATTGTTGAAGTTCGTGCCATAGCCGTTGCCCAAGTAGCCGCCGTTACCGAAGAGCTGCTGGAGCGCGACCCACTGACCGAGGCTGTTGTAGAAGCCGCCATTAGTGCCGCCAACGACGCCGGTGCCGACGCCGTTGTTGAGGATGCCGTTGCCGTTACCGAACAATGCCGCGGCAGCCCAGAGGTTGCCGAGGTTGCCTGTGCCGATGCCGCCGTTCCTACATGCGTTCGCAAGTGCAGACTGGGTGATGGGACCGAAGTAGCCGGTCACATCACTTGCGGGCAAGTAGCCGGCGTTCGCAAGTGCCTGCTGGAGAGAGGTCACCTGCGTGCCGGTGGTACCGATGGCCATGTTGGTGGAACAGATGCCGTTCGTACCGAAGTTCAGGCCATTGTTGAAGAGACCGCCGTTATTGATGCCGTTGTTACCGAACAGCGACTGAAGGGCGACCCACTGGCCGAGGTTGTTGTAGAAACCACTGGTACGGTACGTAGCTGGTACGATGACCGTCGTCTGAGCAGGAGTTATGGTACCGGCAGCTGGAGTCACGGTGCCGGGCATGCCCGTCCCCGTACCAGTATCGGTAGCCGGGTTCGTGCCGGTGTTGTAGAGGTTGGGGTTGTTGGCGGGGATGTTCTGCTGCGCACTGGCAACAGATACGAGACCGCCAGCGAGCATACCGACCGTGAGGCCGATTGCTGCGATGCCTGCCGCGAGCTTTTTAGAGAATCGAGAGAGATTCATAAGCCTTTGGTTAGCTTAGCGAATAAAGAAACGACCGCTCGACAGCGGCCGTTATGACAAGCTTACTCCTTTCGCCCTGAGGAAAAGGTGAACAGCTATGTAGAAGATGCTGCAATTTCAGCCTCTTTTGATTCGGGTGCGAACGAAACCCGCCTGGCGCATAGCGCCAGGCGGGTGAGTGTCCTGAGTGTCCGTGGGGTATTCGCTAGCTAGAACGTGCCGCCGTTCTCGCCGCCGTCGTTTTCCTTCTTCGGCTCGTTCTCTCGGTGCTTGCGTTCGTCGTCGCGCTTCTTAGCTTCTTCGGCTTTTTTCATGTCTTCTGTATTCATACGTAGTTGATTAGTGAATAACACTAAGCCATTGCTGCCGTGCGAGAATTCTACATAAGTACGGATTAAATTCCGATTAGCCGAACCGCATGGAGTAGAATAGGTTCATGAAGAAAATGCCTGACTGGATCGGGTTGGTCGTGGCTGTTGTGATTGCCGAATGTGCGGGCATCATAGGCTCCGCGTTTACGATACCCTCGATTCCCACGTGGTATGCAGGGCTTGCAAAGCCGGTGCTCAATCCGCCCTCCTGGGTCTTTGGACCAGTGTGGACGACGCTGTACGCGCTCATGGGTATCGGGGCCTTCCTCGTGTGGCGGCGAGGCGTGCAGCGTAGGGAAGTGAAGGTGGCGCTCGCGATCTTTGCCGGACAGCTGGTCTTGAACACGTTGTGGTCGATGATTTTCTTCGGTTTGCATGCGCCTGGCGCGGCGTTCGTCGAGATCGTGCTCCTGTGGCTGGCGATCCTTGCGACGGTCATCGCGTTCGCGCGAGTTTCGAAGACGGCTGCGTGGCTCCTCGCGCCGTATCTGCTCTGGGTGAGCTTTGCTTCCTATCTTAATTTCGCCATCTGGATGCTGAACTGAAACTCTGCTCCGGTATGCTATGCTGTTCGCATGTTTAAACCGATAACCTTTACGTGGTGGCAGATGGGCTTGCTGAAGCTTTCGATGATCGCGTTCGGCATCATCTTGGGTGTCTATTTCCGGGAATTTTTCTTGCCGTGGATCGTCATCGTGACGCTCGTGTTCGCCTTGCCGGCAGTGTATCTGCTCCAGGTGTGGTGGCGGGAGTAGCCGCTACACGTCCTTGCGGCCGACGGAGACATAGGTGAGCCCGGCTTCGTGCATGAGGCGCGGCTCGTAGACGTTTCGCAAGTCGATGAAGAGCGGCGTGCACAGCGCCGCTTTCACTTTGTGCAGGTCGAGTGCGCGGTACTGGTTCCACTCGGTCATGAGCACGACAGCATCGGCTCCCTCGCAAGCTTCGTAGGCATCGTTCGTGTAGATGTATCCTTCAGACTCGGGGAGAAGCTTCCTCGCTTCCTCTATGCCTTCCGGGTCGTGCACACGTAGCGTCGCGCCTTTCTCGCGGAGCTTCGAGAGAATCGTGAGGGCAGGGGCTTCGCGCATGTCGTCGGTCTCGGGCTTGAAGGTGAGGCCGAGCACAGCGATGGTCTTGCCGGCTTCCGACCCGCCGAGCGCCTTCCGGATTTTCGTGACCATGCGGCTCTTTTGCGAAGCGTTTGCTTCTACGGCCGACTCGACGATGGAGAGATGCACGCCATGTTCGCGTGCGGTGCTTACGAGCGCCTTCGTATCTTTCGGGAAGCACGAGCCTCCATAGCCGGGGCCAGCGTGGAGGAACTTGGAGCCGATGCGGCCGTCGAGCCCTATGCCGCGTGCGATAGTTTGCACATCAGCGCCCACTTCTTCGCACAGCGCAGAGATCTCATTGATGAAACTAATTTTCACTGCCAAGAATGCATTGGAGGCGTATTTGATGAGCTCGGCGGTTTCGAGCTCTGTGATGACGAAAGGAGTCTCGTTGAGGAAGAGCGGATCGTACACCTGCTTCATGAGCTCGATCGCGCGCTCGGAATCTGCACCGATGACGACGCGGTCTGGTCGCATAAAGTCGTTGATGGCTGCGCCTTCACGCAGGAATTCCGGGTTGGAAGCGACGTCAAACTGTGCATCCGGATTGTGCTCGCGAATGATTCGGGCCACTTGGCGGGCGGTCCCCACCGGCACGGTGCTTTTATCGACGACCACTTTGTAGCTGGTGAGGTGCGGTGCCAGCTCCTCGGCGACGCCGTACACATATTTCAAATCTGCAGAGCCGTCGCCGCGGCGACTGTCGGGAGTGCCGACGGCGATGAACACCACCTCACAGTCTTTCACGCCTTCCGCGAGGCTTTGGGAGAAGGAGAGTCTGCCGGCCGAAACATTTCTCGCGACGAGGTTGTCGAGGCCGGGCTCGAAGATAGGAATCTCGCCGTCCTTCAGGCGAGCAATCTTCTCGCGGTCTTTGTCGACGCACACGACCTCATTCCCAAACTCAGCCAGACACGCCCCGGTGACCAAGCCCACGTACCCCGTACCCACCATGCAGATTTTCATGTTTGTCGTATGAAGATGTATGCCAACCGTAACCCGAGTTGCGCATGAATGGTTTCGGTTGCATTTCTCGGCGGGCGTGGTAGTCTGCTTTCCAGCTGAGGCGCAAGACGCCCATAACAAACAACTCAATAGTGGGAGGGGAGATATGCAGGAGGAAACTATCCGCAGGGATTACGACTCGGTTGCCGACTGGTTCGCTGCACGGGCAGCAATCGATGATTTTGAGCGGTCGGTTAATACCCTGGCAAGCTGGCATGTAGACGATGAGCTTTTGCTTAGCGCGGGAATGGTGGTTATGACTTCGGCATTTCCGTTCAGCAAGGATGATCTGTTGGTAGTCTTCGAGCGTCTGGATGACGTATTGAATCCTACGGTCCAATTCCAGATGGCAGTCGCCCTTTTCAGGCGCGGCATACGCCCGCCGAAGGTCATGCGAATGATGGAGGAATGCGTCCTGCTCGACATGGAAGTCGGTGCGGTCGCGCAATTTCTCCTAAACTATTCCGTCCACTAATCGATATCGTCCGCCCGAGGAACCGCTCGTTCCTTCGGGCGGTTTCTTTTTGTGCGTACAGTTGAAGATGTCGTTGCGGCGTGCTATTCCTAAAGATGGACCGCACAAACATCCAATCTTTGCTGGAGGGAAGAGAATGGCTTCACTCAAAGAGGTTGTGGATGAGAAAAGAAGGGCGTGTTTGACAGCGAGAGCGCTTCGGTGCTGGGATCCCAAGAATGAGCTCTTGGAGTTCTTTACCTCCAGCAGCGAAGCCGTTCAGGCGAGATTTCTCAAGCGCTTCGGGAATGGCGGCTCGTCAAAAAGTGATCTCGCTATCTTTTGGAGGAACTTTCAAAAAGCGCTTCAAGAGGCGTTAGACAAGGCGTCCACTTCGTCACGATTGGCAAGTCCTGCCATGATGGCGGGATGAGGTGCCTCTCGATGAAGCTGCTAAAAGAAAAGCCGCCCTATGGGCGGCTTCGTTTTTCCTTAGCTTTAGCGCGTTGCGGGGATCATCGGGCCGTTCTGGAAGCCGATACCGGCGGGGCGCAGTTGCACGAAGGAAGCGGAGATGCTGCCGTCGCTGTTTGGCGTGCCGGAGATGATCACGTTTGTGCCGGCCGCGATGTCACTGAGTGACCCGGCAACACTCTTCGAGACGGTCGTGCTCGCGTTCAAGAGAACGACGTGTGAGCTGCCATCGCGCGTGTTGAGTGTGAGGTTGCCGTTTGCATTTTGCGTGACGGTGCCGGTGAGCATGCCGTTTCCGCCAAACATGCCTCGGCGCGTGGCGTTCATGCCGTTGCGCGCGAACATGGCGGTGTCGCCCTGTTGTGCGAACGCATCGGGTCTTGCGAATGCGTGCGAGCCCGCGTATCCGGCTCCTGTTCCCACAAGGAACGCGACAACCACGACGATGATCATATTTTTCTGCATAGCTGAAGTGATGAAGTTGTAAGTACGTCTATACTACGCGCGCTGCCACAGATTTATTCATAGCGCAGTGCTTCGATGGGGCTCAGGGCGGCGGCGCGGCGTGCGGGGTACCACCCGAAGACGATGCCGATGGCTGCCGAGACGCCGAAGGCGAGCGCGACCGAGGAAAGTGTTACCTGTGCTGATACAAGTCCGGAAAGCGAGACAGCATAGGAGGCGCCCCAGCCGAGTACGATGCCGATACCGCCACCGAGGAAGGTGAGTGCGATCGCTTCAGCGAGGAACTGCCGGTTCACGTCGCCGCGCGTCGCGCCGATGGCTTTCCTGAGGCCGATCTCGCGCATGCGCTCCGTCACGTTCGTGAGCATCATGTTCATGATGCCGATGCCGCCCACGATGAGTGAGATGCCGGCGACTGCGGCGAGCAACGTCGTAAAGGTGCTCGTGACGCTCGAGGCTGCCGAGACGATGTCAGCTTGATTCAGAATGCTGAAATCCGCTTGGCTCGGGTCGCTGATGCGGTGGCGCGTAAGCAGGAGTGACGAGACATCATTTTGCACTTGGGTCATGGCCGATTGGTCGCTTGCTTGGATGCTGATGGTGGAAAGATAGCGATTCGAGCTCCCGGCAAAATACTGTAGCGCGGTATTGAGCGGGATGTAGACTACGTCGTCTTGGTTGCCAAAGCCAGAGCCGCCCTTCGAAGCGGTGACGCCGACAATCGTGAAGAGCGCATTGTTTATGCGAATGCGCTGACCGAGCGCGTCGGCGGCCGTCGCGTTTTCTCCGAAGAGATCGGTCACCACGGTCGGGCCGATAATGGCAACTTTTGCGAGCGATTGCGACTGTGTGTCGGTGATGAACGTACCTTGGTCCATCTGAAGGTTGTGGACGGTTGCGTAGCTTGCCTCTACGCCGGTCACTGACGTGTTGGTGTTTGCACCGGCGATAGAGATTTGTGCACGGCTCGAGTATTCGCCAGAGACTGCGGCGACATCCGCGACGCTTTCGATGGCATGGGCGTCATCGAGCGTGAGTGTGTGTGCGGAGCCGCGTCCGCCTGAAGCGCCGAAGCCGATCTGCTTCTGGGCGCCCGGCATGACGATGATCAGGTTCGAGCCGATGGACTGGATGGATGACTGGATAGAGTTTTGCGCGCCCTGGCCGATCGCGACGAGGGCGATCACGGAGGCGATGCCGATGATGATGCCGAGCATCGTGAGCCCCGAGCGCACTTTGTTTGCGGAAAGTGCGATGCGTGTTTCTTCGATGAGGTCGCGGGTGGTCATAGAGTAAAAGCGGAAGAGAGCGCCGGTACAGCCCTGCTATTTCGGAGACTCTCGGAGGCGATGCGGCATGGCAATTTCGGCGCCGTTTTGGAGCTGCGCCGAAATTTGCGAGCCGAGAGTGAGCGCGCCGAGCGGCTGGGCGAGGCGACGCGTGCTCCGAAATAGCAGGGCTGTATCGGCATGTAGTTCATATATAGAGTGCAGCCTCGCGTGTTGCGTCGCGCGGCGTGCCGTTGCGCTCATCGGAGACGATCGTGCCGTCCATGATGCGGATGATGCGGTTGGCATGCTCGGCGATGTCCGGCTCGTGCGTGATGAGGACGATGGTGCGGCCGTGCTGGCGGTTCAAGTTTTGCATGGTGCCGAGCACGACGAGGCTCGTCTTGCTGTCGAGGTTACCGGTCGGCTCGTCGGCAAGGATGAGCGACGGGTCATTCACGAGCGCACGGGCAATAGCGACGCGCTGTATCTGCCCGCCGGAGATTTGGTTTGAGAGGTGGTCGAAATACTCTTCCGCAAGACCAGAGGCACGAAGTGCATTTTTTGCGCGCTCTTCGCGCTCCGCAGCGGGAATGTTTGCATACACGAGCGGGAGGACGACATTCCGCAAGACGCTCGTGCGGGGAAGGAGATTAAATGCTTGGAAGACGAAACCGATCTTGGTGTTGCGGATCGCTGCGAGCTCGTCATCCTCGAGCGATGACACGTCTTTTTCATCGAGCCGGTAGGTGCCAGAGCTCGGTGTGTCCAAGCAACCGAGGATGTGCATGAGCGTGGACTTCCCGGAGCCGGACGGGCCCATGATCGCGACGAATTCACCTTCTTCGACAGAGAACGAGATGTCTTTGAGCGCGGTGTATGCAGAGGCGCCCGAGCCGTATGTTTTCGTGATGTGCGCGAGGTCGAGCATGGCAGTGTGTGTCGCCACTTGCGTGCTAGTGTCCGAGTGCGCGGAACATGGTGTTGCCGCCCCCGCTTCCACCGCCAACCCGCATGGTGCCGCCGCCGAGTGCAGAGGTACTCTTCGCAGCGTTGGAAAGGGTGGTTGCGGTGTCGGAGAGTGTCTTAGCAATGATCTGGTCGCCCGCGGAAAGGCCGCTGGTGATGACGGCGTGCGTGTCATCGGAAAGGCCGACGGTGACAGGGACACGCGTGGGCGCCGTAGAGCTTTGCACGCCGACAGCACCTGCTTGCGCCACCAGGTCAGCAGAGAGCGGGGGATCGAATGCCTCGATGTAGCTCTCGCCGCCAGCTGTCTTGACTGCGCTCGCAGGCACGACGAGCCCGGTTTGTGTGCCGGTGATGATGTTCGCCGTCGCACTCATGCCAGGCTTCACTTGCGCGTTATCAGTATCGAAGGTGAGGGTTGCGCCGTACGAGACGACGCCTGACGAGACGGTGCCTGCAATGTCGACCGAGGAAACGGTGGCGGCGAGTGTCACATCGGGGAGTGCATCGAAGGTGACGGTCGCTTTCTGTCCGACACGAAGCTTGGTCGCGTCGACCTCGTTCACCGAGATGTCGAGCAGCTGCTGCGTGGTGACGAGGGTTGCGATGGCGGTGCCGCTTCCGGCTTGGTCGTGCGCTTTCACGTTGACCGCTGCGACAGAGCCGCTGAAGGGTGCAGTCACGGTGTAGTCGGCGAGATTCTGCCGGGCTGTTTCCACGGCGGTTTGCGCTTTCTCGAGCGCGAGCGCCGCAGACTTGCGCGCGAGCGTGTCTGGCCCCTCGGTCGCGGTAGTGAGCGTGTCCTTTGCTTCGGCGACCGCTTGCTCCGCGGAGACGATGTTCGATTTTGTCGTGAGAATGGTGGAGAGGTCGCCGTTCACCGTGGCTGTGTCGGTGTTGACGGCCGTGATCTGGGTCGCGAGCGTGCTTGGCTTGTTGAAATTGTAGAGCGTGTAGTCGGTGTCTATACGGTCGAAGAAATCGTGCGCGTCTTTCGTGGCTTGGGCGACCGCTTCCGTTGCGGTGTAGGTCGTCTGGGCGAGTGCGATAAGGTCGTCGTCCGAGGCGGTACGCGGTGTCGCCTTGTACGTGGCTATCGCCTGGTTATATGCGGCGACCGCGGCGTCGTATGACGTTTGTGCCGAGTTGCGGAAGATGCCGATGTCGTTGTCGTGGGTACCGACGATGTCTGCATACGCGTCGATGTTCTGCTGGGTCGGGCGCATCGCCACGTTCTCGTCGTGCAGCACGCTATCAAGGCTGGAAATGAGCGACGAGAGGTCGGTGTAGGCGCTCGCGATCGAGGCGTAGGAGGTGTCGTGCGTTTTCTGGAGCGAGGTCTCGGCATTCGTGATACCGTTGCGCGCTTGGAGCATGACAAGGTCGGTCGAGGAGGCGGTGTCCTGTTCGTACGTGAGCTCGGCGGTCTCGAGTGAGAGCTGGGCGTCTTTGAGCGCGCGGCGCGCATCGGTGGCGTCGAGTTGTGCGATGGCTTGTCCTGCGTAGACATGGTCGCCAGGCTGGACACCGACCCAGGTGATTTCGCCCGAAGCTCTGGGTGTGACGTTGAGTTCATGCGAGGCGCTGACTTGGCCGGTCTCAGTGAGTGCTGCGACGACAGTGCCGGTCGCGACGGTGGTAGTGAGGTAGTGCGGCGTGGTGGCGGGAGCGGCAAATGTGCTATAGACGCGATAGCCGCCATAGAGGACGACGAGCCCGATAACGGCGCTCCAAAACAGGTGGGTCGTGGCAAACGTTTTCACTCGATGCCACAGGGTGTGGGGCAGGGCGGAGGCGCGAGAAGAAGTCATGGCGTGCAGGGTATGAGGTGTAAAGTTCAAAAAGTACTACGCCGCCCTCGCGGGTTTGTTTCTCGTTCTCGTATAGTCCGCTCCACCGGCACATCGAAAAAAGTGAGCGCTCCGGGCCGCTAGGCCGAGTCTTACTCACTTTTTCTCGATGTGCCGGCTTCGCTCCGCTACACCTTCTGCACCATCATGAGGTTGGTGCCACCGACTTTGCCGAAGGGGATGCCGGCGGCGATGATGATGGTGTCGTCTTTTTGTGCGAGCGCCTGACGCAGTATGGTGCGCTTTGATTCTGCAACGACTGGCATCAGAGTCTCGAACGGTTTGGAAATGAACGGGTGGCAGGCGAAAGAGAGCGTCAGCTTTCGCGCGGTCGTCTCGTGCGGAGTGAAGACGATGATCGGACGGCTCGGGCGATAGCGCGAGATCATGCGCGCGGTGAAGCCGCTCTCGGAAAGGGCGACGATCGCTTTCGCGTGCGTGGCGTGGGTCGCGTCGACGACCGCGCGGCCGATCGCGTCGACCGTCTCAGTCTTCTCGTCGGTGGCGCGGCTCTCGCGGAAGATCTCACGTCGGTACGAAGCATGGTTCTCGGTCCGGCGTGCCACCAATGCCATCATTGAGAGCGCTTCCACGGGGTATTCACCCATAGCGGTTTCTTGGGAGAGCATGACGGCGTCGGTGCCGTCGAGAATCGCGTTTGCGACATCGCCGACCTCGGCGCGCGTGGGCACGGGGCTCGAAATCATGGACTCGAGCATCTGCGTGGCGGTGATCACTGGCTTGCCGACCGCGATGCACTTGCGGATGAGGCTCTTCTGGATGAAGGGTACGTTTTCGGGAGAGACCTCCACCGCGAGGTCGCCGCGTGCGACCATGATACCGTCCGCTTCCGCGATGATGGCGTCGATGTTTTCGACCGCTTCTGGCGTCTCGATTTTCGCGATGATGGGCGGCTGGTGATGCGGCGAGTGCTTCTTGATGAGTGCGCGGAGCTCTGCGACGTCGCGCGCGGTCTTCACGAATGAGAACGCGACGAAGTCCACGCCTTGTGCGAGCCCGAAGACCAGATCTTTCTTGTCCTTGGCGGTGATGGCGGAAACTTTCTTGAATGCGCCCGGAATGTTCACGCCGCGTCGGCCTTTGATGGTGCCGCCGACGAGAATCTTCGTGACGATGTCTTTCCCGCGGATAGCGACGACTTCAAGTTTGCGGCGGCCGTCGTCGAGGAGGATGATGTCGCCCTTCGTGAGCTCTTCGTGCAGGGAAGGGTACCCGATCGTGACGCGTTCGGCCGTGCCGAGGGTGTGCTCCGGGGTGAGGACGAGCTCTTTGCCGGGCACGAGCGTGACGCTGCCATCCTTGAAATCGCCGATGCGGACTTTCGGCCCCGAGAGGTCTTGCAAGATGCCGATGGGCTCCTTGAGCTTCTTGGAAACGGCACGGATGTTCTTCATGTATGCCGCGTGCTCCTCGTGCGTGCCGTGTGAGAAATTCAGGCGCGCGACGTTCATGCCTGCGTGCACGAGTTGGGTAAGGCGCTTCGGGTCGCTCGACGAGGGCCCGATGGTCGCGACTATCTTCGTTCGTTTGAATCGCATAAGCCGCCATCGTACCACATTTTTCTCCGGCTTCCAGTCAAGGTCTTGACCGAAATTTTGTCATATGGTAAAAAGTGTCTCAGAAGCCGATGTACTAACCATCCAAATCATCCAAGTTCGAGGGAAATATATGGGAGAACAATTGGGAAAAGAGCTGCCGCTCGCGGCAGCACAAGAGGCCCTGGAAGGGGTGCCCGTGTTTATGGACGCCTTTGAGGTCATGAAAATAGGAGAAATAGGGTTCTTATTAAACCCGGGAAATTACAGCCTGCAGAGCGCTGAGGAGTACCAGGAGGCGCTCAGTCAGGCTCAAAAAGCGTTTCGCTTTTTAGAAAAACAGGCAGGGAAGCGCTTCGGAGGTGAAGTGCTCGAACGTGTCGTGATGGAACTCTGGGCGAACTACACAGAATTCCGAGAGGAGCTCGGGCGGCGGCTGGGAGCGACGCAAAGAAGCAAGCCGCTGGTTATGTAGGGTAGAGATTCCCAGATTTTTCAGCCGCCGACTCAGCTCGGCGGCTTTTCTGTGCGCGGCAGAGCGGCGCGCGTCTGGTACAATAGGCACATACCATTTTATTTCTGTATGGCATACGACTTTTCCGCACTTACGAACGGCATCAAAGAAACCGAGGAGCACCTCGCACGAGAGCTTGCGAATATCCGCACCGGCCGCGCCGCGCCTGCGCTCCTGGACGGTGTGAAGCCCGAAGCATACGGCACCCGCACGCCGCTGCGCGAGCTCGCGTCCGTTTCCATCGAGGACGCACGGACACTCCGCGTCATGCCGTGGGATAAATCCCTCGGCAAGGCGATAGAAAAAGCCATCACCGAAGCCGACCTCGGCGTCTCGGTCGTGACCGACGACCAGGGCGTGCGCGTCATTTTCCCAGAGCTCACCGCCGAGCGCCGCACCTTGCTCGCGAAGGTCGCTGGCGAAAAGCTGGAGCAGGCGAAAGTCGCCGTGCGTACGCACCGCACCGAGGCCATCCGCGCGCTCGAAGCGGCAGAAAAGGAAGGTGGTATGAGCAAGGACGACCTCTTCCGTTTGAAGGAAGAGGTCCAGAAGATGATCGATGCCGGCATCGAGCGTCTCGAAGCCGCAGTCGAGCGCAAGCGTGGCGAGATCGCGCAGTAACATCTCCACAAGGAATTCACGCGATAGTGTAGTACACTCGGCAGTATGAGTGCGCTTATTTTCATTCTCGTTCTCGTGGTGCTCATCCTCGTGCACGAAGCGGGACACTTTTTTGCTGCGAAGGCGGTCGGGATGCGCGTGGACGAGTTCGGCATCGGCTATCCGCCGCGCGTGCTCGTGCTCGGGAAGCGTGGGGGCACCGAATACACGCTCAACTGGCTGCCGTTCGGCGGCTTCGTGCGCATATTCGGCGAGGACGGCGAGGTTCAAGAAAAGGAGAAGAAAGAGCACAAGCGCGCGGCCGGCAGAGCCGGCCGGGCATTCACGGACAAGTCGCGCTTGGCGCAGGCGTTCGTGCTGGTCGCCGGCATCACGATGAACTTCGTGCTCGCCTGGGTCTTGCTCACGGGCGCGCTTATGGCAGGCACGCCGCGCGCGCTCGCGCCGGAGGAAATCTCCCGTGCGCGGGACGTGTCGCTCGCAGTCGGGGAAGTGCTTCCGGACTCTCCGGCCGCGCGCGCGGGGCTGGAGCCGGGCGACCTCATCACCTCGGCGCGCGTCGGCAATGCCGTCTGGCAGGGCACTGACCCGACTGCGTTCACCTCCTTTGTCGCGGCAGACAAGGGCGCGCCCATAGAGCTCTCCATCACGCGCAATGGCGCCGCACAGACGCTCACCGCCACGCCTGAGCAGAACATCGTGCCTGCCGACGTGAGTCGCTTCGCGTTGGGGGTCGGCGTTTCGACCATCGGCACGCTCTCGCTTTCGTTCGGCGCTGCGGTGAATGAAGGCACGGCAATCACGTGGGAGCTCATACGCGCGACAGCGGTCGGGCTCGGGCAGTTCTTCGCGCATGCGGTCACACTCACCGCGAACCTCTCGCAGGTCTCGGGGCCGATCGGTATCGCGAGCGCAGTCGGTTCAGCGGCAAGCCAAGGCGCCGGGAACCTGCTCTCGCTCGTGGCGCTCATTTCCATAAACCTGGCGCTCATCAATCTCATCCCGATTCCTGCCCTCGACGGCGGCCGCCTGCTTTTCGTTCTCATCGAAGCGGTCTCACGCCGCGCCATAAAGCCGAGCGTCGCGCGCGCCATGAACACCGTCGGCTTCGTCCTCATCATCCTCCTCATGGTCGTCGTCACCGCACACGACATCTTCCGCATCGTGGGATAAAAAGAATCGCCCTACGCGGAA
This sequence comes from bacterium, assembly GCA_021789225.1. Lineage (GTDB taxonomy): Bacteria > Patescibacteriota > Minisyncoccia > Phycocordibacterales > Phycocordibacteraceae > C7867-001. The sequence goes on from JAJYJQ010000010.1 coordinate 20,810, forward strand.
ATTTGCGTAGGGCGAATTTGCATCAGGGGTTGTTACTGCCTGATAGATGGCCGAGCCGTTAACGGTTTCTTGGTGAGAAAGCAGGTGGAGACCGGTTCGAGTGTGAAGATCTCCAGTGCTCCCAAGGCGAGCGCTTCTGCAATGGTGTAGTATCGGATGGACCAACCCGCCAAGCGACGAGCAATCTCGCAAAGCATAACGGGTTCTTCCCTTGTACCGGCTAGCACGAATGCATACGCCGTCCATTCGTAAGGGATCTTGTTCTCCTCCACGAGTTTTTGAAACTGGGTCAGGGAGAACCACTGCTCTCTCTCAATAACCATCCTTACGATAGTTTGCGGCGACATATGTGCCGCTGCGCCTATCGCGGGGAAAAGCTCCCTTGGCGGCACGTACACTGGGTGCGTTCGTGACACTATGTTCGCCATCACGGTGCACGGCTTTGTTGGCGGCTGAATCCTTGGAGAGCACTCGCTTATTCGGGAATCGCGTTCGCAGCGACCCCATCCCTTTTCGTTACAACATGTTTGAGTTGCCTGCTCAGGAATTTCCCCGAGTTTCGCGATGGGGAAGGAAATAAGCTGAACCAAACCAGGCTGGGTGCTCTGAACAAAAGAACCCACGGTTGCTGTATTCATGTTTCTCCTCCGTCATTTATCAAGCCCTACCGGCTCGTTTAGTTTTAGGGAACAACGGCAACTAGTCTTTGAGATTTGAACGCTCGCACCTATTGTGCGTGCATGAAAAAAAGAAAAATGGAAACCGATCAGCCGTGCGGAGCGCGATGAGATACAGATACTGTACGGAAAGGGATACTCATT
>JAJYJQ010000011.1:0-17500 GCA_021789225.1 bacterium
CGCGCGCGCTACATGGCGCTCCTGCCGTACGTCGCGGCATAAGCGAGCAAACCAAAACCGCGGCGGGCCGAAGGCCCGCCGCGGTTTTGGTTTGCTCTCGATGGGCGACTACGCCTTCGTCACGCGCTCGACGTACTCACCCGTATCCGTGTTGATGCGCAGCACGTCGCCTTCGTTGATGAAGAGCGGCGTGTTGATGACCGCACCGGAGGCGAGAGTCACCTGCTTGTTGCCGCCGGTGGCGGTGTCGCCTTTGACGGCGGGCGGCGCGTCGGTGACGGCCAGCTCCACCTTGATCGGGATGCGTACGGCGATAGGGTTTTCGTTGTAGAGGAGCACGGTGCAGGGCGCGTTCTGCACGAGCCACCGGGTCTGGTCTTGCACAGCGTCCTCGGGGAAGGAGAAGCGATTCTTCGGATTGCCTGCCTCGCAGAACCACGACTCGCCGCGGTTCGTGTACAGGAAGGTAGCATCCATCGTGCCCATGTCAGCCTCCTTCACCGTCTCATTCTGGTGGAACGAGTTCTCGACCACCTTGCCGGAAACGAGATGGCGGAGCTTGGTCTGGTTGACCGGCTTACGCATCTGCATGCGGAAGACGTGCGACGAGAGCACTTCGTACGGCTCGCCGTTGAATTCTATGACTTTTTTTGGCGTAATATCGTTATATGAGAGAATTGCCATGTAACATTTGGCCCTCACCGGTGGTTATAAAAAATGCCCGATGGGGCTGCGAGCCCAATTCAAAAATAACCATGAATTTCCCAGAAGAGTGTGGCGGCTACGAGGCGTGCTTTCCGGCTACGAGGCCGAACGGCTCGCGCTCAGCGTATTTCGAATACGCTTCGCGCTCCGCCGCGGCCTCTCGCTCGGAAACCACGCCTCTCGCTATCGCCATTATTTTTGAATTTGGCTCTATGCGCGTATGATACAGGGCATCATGAGTATTTCAAGCACGGAATACGCGGCGCTTTCCGACGCGGAAATCTTGGCGCGTTCTCGGCGCGAGCCGGAGCTTTTCGCGCTTCTGGTGGATCGGTACGAAAAGCCGTTCATGCGCAAGGCGCAGTATATTGTCCGTACGCGCGAAGACGCTCAAGAAGTGGTCCAAGACACCTTCACACGCATCTATCTCTATGCCGACCGGTATCAGCCGCAAGAAGGGGCGACCTTCGCCTCCTGGGCGTACGCCATTCTCACGCGTGTCGCGCTCACACGCTATGGAAAACTCAAGCGCACGCACGATGCCATGGCCACGCTCGAGATCGAGCACTACGAGGCGCTCCCGGATACGGAGCACTTCATCGACCGCCTCACCGTGCGCAACGAGGTGTTCGCCGCGCTTGCGAAGCTGCCGGAAACCGCCGCGCGCATGCTTCGGTTACAATTCCTGGAGGGGAAGACCCAGGAAGAGATCGCCGAGGAAGAAGGCACCTCCGTTTCCGCTGTGAAGACGCGCGTCCATCGCGCAAAGAAACTTTTCAAGCAAGAGATCGAACGCAACAACAATGAACGCCATGACCAATGATGTGATAAAGAAAAACGTAATGCGCCGCGTGCGCATCATCCGCGTACTACGCCTCATCTTCAGCGGCGCGACGGCTGCGGGGCTCGCGATCGTGGGCGCGCTGTGGCTCATCGGCAGGGAGGTATGGGTGGCGAAAGTTTTCTCGAATGGCCCACAAGACCTCCTCGGCCACACCGAGTACCTTGGCTACGCGTTCATGCATACGCACCTCCTGGTCCAGGCGCTTGTGCTCACTGTCCTTGCGGCGACCCTCTACCTCGCCCGTGCCACGGCTCGCGCGCTCAGCGCCTTTTTCGTACCGTTTTCTGCGTCAGCCTAGTGACCCAAACAGAAGCTCCCGCGCGGCCGTAGGCCGCGCGGGAGCTTCTTGATGGATGCTACGCCGTCGCGAGTTTCTCTTTGATTTGCTTGAGGAGGTCGGCGGCGACTTTGGGGTTTTCGCGCAGGAAGGTGCGCGAGGCGTCGTAGCCGCGGCCGAGCGCGACCTCGCCAAACTTGTACGAAGCGCCCGACTTACTCACGAGGCCGTACTTTTCACCGAGCGCGAGCATCTCGCCTTCCTTGCTGATGCCCTCGTTGTAGAGAAGGTCGAACTCGGTCGTCTTGAATGGGGCAGCGACCTTGTTTTTCACGACCTTCACGCGCACGCGCCCGCCCACGACCTCTTCGCCTTTCTTGATTTGCGCGATACGACGGATGTCGAGGCGTACGCTCGTGTAGAACTTGAGCGCCTTGCCGCCGGGAGTCGTCTCCGGGTTGCCGAACATCACGCCGATTTGCATGCGGATCTGATTGATAAAGATGACGATGGTCTTCGACTTTGCCGTGATGGCCGTGAGTTTGCGCAAGGCCTGGCTCATGAGGCGCGCCTGCTTGCCCACGTGCGTGGCGCCCATGTCGCCCTCGATCTCGTCTTTCGGGGTGAGTGCCGCGACCGAGTCTATGACGATGACGTCCACGTTGCCGCTTCGCACGAGTGACTCGACGATCTCGAGTGCCTGTTCGCCGGTGTCTGGCTGGGAAATGAGGAGCTCATCGAGCTTCACGCCGATGCGCCGCGCGTATTCCGGATCGAGCGCGTGCTCGGCATCCACGAAGGCGCAGATACCGCCTTTCTTTTGCGCCTCGGCGATGGTGTGGAGGGTGAGGGTGGTCTTGCCTGAGGACTCCGGGCCGAAGACCTCGATGATGCGTCCGCGGGGGAGACCGCCGATGCCGAGAGCGTTGTCGAGGCCGATGGAGCCGGTCGGGATGGCAGGGATGGCAGCGGGCTTCCCGGCGCCAAAGGTCATGATGGCTTCGTCACCGAATTTCGTGCGGATCTCCTTGAGCGCGAGCTCGATAGACTTCTGCTTGTCGTCGCGACTTTCCGTGGGGAGTCCGGCGGTCTTGGGTGCTTTGGCGGGTTTTTTTGTTACAGGCATAAGATTGTATTTGCATTTTATACGTTCCAAATCGACGTGCTTATTTTACCACGCAGAAGCAAAGCAGCCCCATCCAAAGGCTGGGGCTGCTTTGCTGTGGTTATGCGTGTTCTTGGAGCGAAGCTATCGCAAAGAAGGTGCCGACAACTAGGGGAGCGGTAGAGCATGGAATATCAGAAGCGGGTGGACACCGGATCCCCACCCGCGTTCGTGCTCGTTGCAGTGTCGGTAAACCGAAATGAATCGACAATCTGCTGAGAAACAGGATCGTCTTCCATATACCAAACTGTGAATTTATCTCCGTTCGGGTTTTCAAAAAATATGTACCTATAGACACCGCCTTTCGGCGGAGCGGAGCCGACTGCGCGTACATTTTCTCCAGACAGCGTGAACGTATAGGCTGTGCTGGACGCGAAAGTCGTCTCCTGCAATTCTCCCACCTGCCTGTTTCGTACATTTGGATTCGGTTCCTGTAGTGAGTACAAGCGCTCCTTCTCGGCAAACGTCTTCAAATCAAGTCGCAAATATTCCTGGTATTGAGCGAGACGCTGCTTTTCTTCTGCAGACAGCCCAGCGTATCCCCTCGCAACCCAATCGATAATTCCAACGTAAGACTTGTTATTTGGAGCATGCGAGGTCATGTCAATCTGTTCCAGTTCAGTGATTGGTGTGCTGTACGAATACCGATCAAGCGGCTCGACACTAAGTGTATCGGGGTAGTGTACCTCGTACCCGAAAGCAGTATTTTTATATGTCCGCCACCCCGGTGAGGAACTTTTTAGCGGAAACGCACCGGAGTGTGCCTGGCCGTTTGGAATAGGGGGCCGCAGGAAGTATGCGCTAGCTATCACTGTCAGAACAATGAGGACGATTACCCAGGCAATTTTTCTTGGCATAGTATTGCCATGCTACCACCTGAGAAATGAAGCGTACATAAGTCTGATTCGTGTATCTTTTCATGGTAATTTCAGTTAAAGAACGTATGTTTTATACTGAAAGAGTTTTATACTGAAAGATATGAACTCGCGTGTTATTGGCATAGGGTTGGTCGTCATTATTGCTGCCGTAGCCATTGGCGCTGTTCTTGCTACACGAAAACCAGAACCTTCTGGCCAACTTCCCCCAGCGGCGATTCCTCCCCAATCTTCGAATCAGCATGCAGGTATTATCGCGACAACGACCTCTGGGCAGCACAGCTACACGAATACCCTGTACGGATTTCAATTCACCTATCCTGGGGGATGGCGAGTCGGAGAAAACTCCCTCAACTTCGTGCAGCTTTATAACTTTCCGCTTTCTACAGCGGCATATGATGCAAAGGGATTCGCAAAGAACCAGAACAAAGTAGAAGCGGCCGTGGCAGACTCCGTCTCCACGGCACCGTCTTCCGGAGCTCCTGACTATGTTCCGATTTCTCTTCAAAGAACCCAGATTACTGTCGCCAATGAGATTGCCACCCGCACTGACACTGAATTTGCCGGCGGATTAAAAATCCGAACGTATCTTCTACCAATCGGGCCTACCCCGAACAAATCTCTATCAATCAGTATCTACGGGGATTCTGCGAATTTCGGAGTATTGGATGAAATAGTGCGCAGTATTACTTGGGTGAAGTGATATTGCTTATTTCGTGCTCGTTGCGGTATCAGTAAACCGGAATGAGTTTACGATTTGTTGCGCGATGGGGTCGGCGGGGTACGCGATGACAAACTTGAGGCCGGTCGGACTTTCGACGGCGAAGTAGTTTTCGTATCCGGGCCAATTCGAGCTTTCGACACCGCCCATAGGCCATACGTCAGACCATCCTTTTATGCTGAAACCGTATGCTGTTTGTCCGCCGATTTCTTTGGTTTGTATCTGGCTCGGATATCGCTCTGTGTGCACGTCAATATTGCGTGGGTTGTATTTCGGCAATGTTCTCAGGTAATTGATTTCGGCTTGGCGGCCATACTCGGCAAACGATCTTAAATCGAGAGAGACGGTCGGCTTGTACTCAGCGTTGACAGTGCTTGATGAAACATGCAAGGGCTTCGCGGCCACCACAACTCCGTAGGGCACTTTTACGGCAATCGATGCGCTCACCTCTCCAGGCTCTTCTTCCGCTTGTTTTTGCACAAACCCGCTCGGCGGATATTTTAATCTGTAATGATACTTCGTATTTTCATACACCTTCCACGCACTTATGTCTTGCGTGCGTATCGCAGTCGGAGTCTGGACCATTGGCAGCTTTGTAGATGAACGCGGCATGTCTAAGTGCCAGAAAAAGAGTCCGTCAATTGCGAGGAGTGCGGCAAGAGCAACACCCAAAAGCATGACGTGGTTTTTTTCCATTGATGAAATGGTATCGTCCTTATCAAGAAAATCAAATGAAAGCAGGGCCGTAAAGGCTCTGCTTTAGCAAGACTGTGGCGCGCTTGGCGCTCGGTTATCAGTTGTTCAGAGGATACACTTGGACGTTGTGCGATGGGTAGTAGCGGATCCAGGTCCATTGGTTCAGACTATCGTAACCGCACTCGGTCTGGTAGCTCTTTAGTAGGAGGCCTTCCATTGTTGCGTACTGCACCATACTGGTGGCGTGACCATCATCCGCGTAACGCATGCCGAAGTGGAGATGCACGCCCGTGCAAGATGGTTGCCCGTTCGGGAGAGTGCCTGTCATGCCCATGTACCCAAGCAGCTGGCCCTGCGAGACATTGTCTCCAGTATGCACCTGCAAGTTGCTTTGCAGGTGCAGGTAACGGGTGCTGAAGCCGGTCTGGTTCGTGTTGTCGTAGCTATGATTGATAACGACGTAGTAGCCATTTCCAGCGTCTGGGTCATCTATGCCGGCATGCGTCACTACACCTTCCGCCGCCGCAATCACGGGAATGTTTCCGGTGTACACCGTATTACCATTCGAGTCGTGATTTTTGGGCGAGAAGTCTATAGAGAAGTAGTTACCTTCCTGATGGTACGTGTCTGGCCACGGCTGCCCACCCATGCATTCATATCCGCCGACCTCGTTGGTAACTTGCCACGAGGTGCCACCTGGAAGCGGCAGCTGGAAATTCGGGACCGAAACTGGTGGCGTGAATGTAATCTGCAGCGCCGGGCGGCGAGCGTCAGCGTACGGATCAACAGGATAATCGTTGTACCGCGAGCTGAAGAACGCGTTGTCCGCATAGTCAGCGTATTCCGAGTACAGGGCGATGCCGTTGTTTGCGGTCCCGTTCTGCCATTGGCTGTACCACTCGACAGATCCAGGATACTGAAGCCAAATGCCAGACCATTGATTTGCGGTCGGAGCTGCGTACCATCCGACACAGGTGCCGATTGTCGGCAGCGTTGCCCATAAGCCGCTCGAAGACCACGAGCTCTGCACGGGACAAGCCTCATAGGGGCTGTTTGTCCATGGGCTCGTATCTGCTCCCGGCATAAGGTACAAGAGCGCGCTGTCGACATTCTTCGGCAACCCAGTGAGGTCGAATCGCAGATAGGTCAGGAACCGATTCTGCAAATCGCCTCCGACGTGCACCCAATCGAGCTGCTGCAGAGTCGGGTTAATTGTTTGCGGAACGGCGTAGGTTTCATCCGTGTCCACCCAACCTTCGCTGTAGTGCCGCAAATTTTCTTGAATGGTTGACTCCACATTGCTCGGGAACGGCGTCGGTTGATACCACACCGTGACCGCGTTTGCCTGCGTCGCAAGACACAGGCACCATGCCAATGCCGCTGTTGCGAGTACTGCGCATCGTTTCATCGGCTTCCTCCTTTTGGAAAGAACTTCAAAAATGTGCACCGTAGTGTGCGCGGTGCACGCCCATAAAAATCCTAGCACTCGCGTGCTGGTATGGTCGGGGCGATTGGCTGCGGTGTGGACAAGCTCTAGGGGACGAAAACGGTTCGAGTATCAGTGACCGTATGACCGAAGCGGTCGGCGGCCGTTATGGTAAGTATAGAGCCTCCGCGGGGGAAGGCGAGCGTCTCCGAAAAAGACCCGTCTTCATTGGGGAGGAGCGCGCCGCCGTTGAGCGTGAGTGCGGCGACGTGGGCGGTGCGCCCGGAAATCGTGACGACGCCCGTGGTGCTCGCGAGGCCGTTTTCCGGAGAGGTGAGCGTGAGCGTGGGGCCGGAGAGGAGCGGCCATGCCTCGAAAAGCCCGTAGCCTGCCATGAGAGCAAGCACGGTGATGAGCGCAAAGCGTAGGGCGATCATAGGTCGTCCTCTACGGAAGCGTCGTCCGCATCGCCCTCTCCCGCGCCGGCGGAGCCGGCGCGGGAGAGCACTTCGCGCGGGCGCGAGCCGTCTGCTGGGCCGATGACACCCTTCTCCTCAAGCAGGTCCATGAGGCGTGCGGCGCGCGAGTAGCCGATGCGGAGCTTGCGCTGCAGGTACGAGGTTGAGGCGCGCCCGGCTTCTTCTACCGCCGCACGAGCCTCGCTGTAGAGGTCGTCATCTACGTCATCATCCTCGCCGGCGAGCATGATGGCGTCGTTAGGCTCCGTGCTGCTGCCACCATTGCCGCCCAAGTCGAGGGAGGAGAGGTCGCCCGCGTTGTTTTTCTTTATATGCTGCGCGACCTTCTTCACCTCTGCCTCGCTAATGAACGCGGTCTGGATGCGCACCGGCTTTTGCATGTCGCTTGAGAGGTAGAGCATGTCGCCAGCGCCGAGGAGCTGCTCCGCGCCCGCGCCGTCGAGGATGGTGCGCGAGTCGATCTGCGAGGCGACTTGGAGCGCCATGCGGGTCGGGACGTTTGCCTTGATGAGACCGGTAATGACGTTCACGGAGGGGCGCTGGGTCGAAAGGATGAGGTGGATACCCACGGCGCGGCTCATCTGCGCGAGGCGTACGATGCCTGCCTCGAGCTCGCGCGGGTACGTCTGCATGATGTCGGCGAGCTCGTCGATGACGACGACGATGTAGGGCATTGCTTCGGGAAGGTCTTCGCCGCCACGCTTCTTTGCAGGCTCCACAACGGTCGCGTGGTAGCTCTCGATGTCACGCACCTGCTCCGTTTCCAGGATGTTGTAGCGGCGGTCCATTTCTTTTGCCGCCCATTTGAGCGCGAGGATAGTCTTCTTCGGGTCGGTAATGACCGGCGTGAGGAGGTGCGGGATGCCGTTGTAGAGCGTAAGCTCGACGCGCTTCGGGTCAATCATGATGAAGCGCATCTGATTCGGGCCGTTCCGGTAGAGGAGGGAGGCGATGATGGCGTGGATGGCCACCGACTTACCCGAGCCGGTCGCGCCCGCCACGAGTGCGTGCGGGGTCTTCGCGATATTCACGTAGTGCGGCGTGCCGGTGATGTCACGGCCCAGTGCAGCCAGGAGCGGCTTCTTGTTGGCACTCCACTCCGGCGCGCCGATGAGGCCGCCGAGGCCCACGGTCGCCTTCGAGGCGTTCGGCACCTCGATACCTACGAGCGACTTGCCCGGAATCGGCGCCTCGATGCGTACGGGGTGCGCGGCAAGCGCAAGCTCCAGGTTTTGGCTCAGAGCGACGATGCGTGAGAGGCGCACGCCCTCCGCCGGCTTGAAGGCGTAGCGGGTGACGGTGGGGCCAACGGAGACCTCGTCCATCTCGACGGAGATGCCGAAGTTCTGGAAGGTGCGCTTGATGATGTTGGCGTTCGCCTTGATGTCGCCGACACCTGGCTTGCCCGAATCGGCGCCAAGGAGCGAGAGCGGAGGAGCGACGTATGCCGCGTCGAAGTTCGCGATGGTGCCGGTGGGGGTGGGAGCGTCGCCGAGCGGGTTCTTATTGAAGACCTTCACCGTTGGCTCTCGGTCGGGCTGGATGGCCTTCGCATCTTCGGTCGGCTCTTCCTCGTCTTCTTCCTCTACTGCCGGGAGAACCTCTTCCTCTTCGTCGGCCGCGTCGTCCTCGTCATCTTCATCCGTACGAGCGCGACGCTTGGGGAGGGGAATCTCGATAGCATGTGCCGTATGGAAGGCTCGCGAGAGGAGTGCCCCGACGTTTTCCAAGAGAAGGACGATGTCGGTGAGTGCGGCAAGCGCAATGAGTGCGATCGCAACCAAGAGGACGAGCGCGCCCCAGAAGCCGAAGAAGCTCGCAAGGAACCCGCCGGCGAAGGTGCCCGCGCGCCCGCCCCAGTAGCTCTGGGGGAAGAGGCCGGCGAGCGCGAGCACGGCAGCCAAGAGGAGGGTCGCGCCGCCCGCGACGATCGGCTCGATGACCGGGCGACGGAAGCCGGCGTAGAAGCCGAGCGCAATGATACCGAGCGGCAGGACGAATGCACCGATGCCGATGGCGGTGTAGGCGATGGTGAAGGCAGCGCTCCCGAAGGGGCCAGCGGCACCGAATGCGCCGAGCGCGAGCAGCACGCCGGAGGCCATCAAGACGACCGCGCTGCCCCAACGGATAACATCTTCGTACGCCTCGATCGTGCGCACCTTCGAGCCAGATGAGCGTTTCTTTTTCCTTGCCATTACTGCGTATTGTACCACTCCACGCCCGCAAACCGCACGCCAGTTGCAACGTTTTTTCGAGGGTGGCGCAAGGTTGCGGAGCTCCTTTTAAGGACATACAATACGGCCACCGAATAAAAGACGAATATGTCTGATAAAGGACACATAAAGGCCAATCAAGCACCGACGATGCGCACAAAGCACGCTGACCTAAATGAGTTTGTCCTAGAAAAAAACATATTCTCAAACATCTTCGATAAAGACATAAAGCGCGTCTTCATCTACAAGAAAGCCGAGCGCCTCGCGAAAGCGATTCATCTCATCGCGCCAGCCTTCCGAGAAGCGCCTTCGCTCCGTGACCGTCTCGACGCGATCGCGGTCGGTTTGGTCGATGCGGCAATCCTCCCTCCGACCGCTGCGCGCGGCGCCCTCTCGCGCGAGCTGCTCGCGCTCTCGAGTGTGCTCTCGATCGCGCGCACGAGCGGCATGCTCTCGACCATGAACGCCGAGCTCATCGCAGGAGAAGCGCATACGCTTTTGCAGGAAGTCGCGGCCTATGAAGAGCCCCGCCTCTTCCTCGATGACGCACCTTCGCTCGCCGAGCTTGCGCGTTCTCAGCCGAGCCTCTCGCATGCCCGCCCCGCACATGCCGACTCGCCGGCTCAGGCCCCGACGACGGTGAAGGGAAGGGCGGCGAACCTCGCACGCAGACCGGCGCCTGCCGATAAAGGACATAAAGGACACATAAAGGACACTTCGGTAAAAACCTCCCGCCGGGACGCCATCCTCGCCGTCATTCGCGCAAAGGGCGAGGCATATATAAAGGATGTGTCCACGGTTATTCGCGATGTGAGCGAGAAGACCATCCAGCGTGAGCTCGCCGCGCTCGTGGAGGAGGGGGTACTCACGCGCCGAGGCTCCCGCCGCTGGACCTCCTACGCGCTCGCGTAGCGGAAGGGGAGTCGGCAGGAGCTTCTTTGACTTTCCTTAGGCTTTTCCATACAATACCCGTGTGATAGCGACTGGGGTATAGGGGCACCAAGAAGGCCGGAAACGGCCTCTTTGTCGTCTCTGGTACATATACGTGTACGAACCCTTCGTTATCCACACGGAAACGCTCTTTGGATCTGAAACGCACTGGTATTCCGCTATACTAAACCCTAGTCCCGCGGAATATCTGGGCACTCGTTCCAGCGGGCGTGGTCTTTGATAACTGAATAGTAGTCTGACCAACTACGCGCGCGTATCACGCAGTGGAAAGCACTGCGCGGCCTCCTGTTGCCGCACGCGCAAAACAGGATCAGTACGGAAGAATGCTCCATCACGGAAGTACTCCAGAACGATTGATAACCCTTACCAGCTAGCTCATGGTGTGCGTGTCGATTTTGCACGCTGTGAGGTAGTGATTGGAAATCACGTGAAATGACCATGATCGCTCACGCGATCATCATTACTATGTGCACACCTGCGCACCCGTCGCCGCTTTACTAACCCGGTTGGCGGATGTGCAGTCCTAGGAAAAATAAAACCAAGTTATGTCTAATGTAACCAAGAACGCGATCTCGAAGGTCGCAGCGGTTGCGGCAGGTCTTGCGTTGGTGGCGTCGTTCGCGTTCGTTGCTCCGGCACGCGCGGCAGGCCTCACTCAGGGCAATATCGACGCAATCATCAACCTGCTCTCTTCGTTCGGCGCAGACAGCGCCACGATCGCAAACGTCAAGTCGGCGCTCACCGGTACTCCGGTGACCACCACGACCACGACGACGGGCGGCACGACCACGGCTTCGTCTTGCTCCTTCACCAAGGACCTCACGGTCGGTGCGAAGGGCGGCGATGTCACGTGCCTCCAGACCGGGCTCATCGCAGGGGGCTTCTCGCTCCCGGCAGGTGCAACTGGCTTCTTCGGCAGCCAGACGAAGGCCGCGGTTATCGCATGGCAGAAGGCAACGAAGATTACGCCGGCAGCCGGCTACTTCGGCGCAATCTCCCGCGCGCACTGGAACCTCAGCGGTACGACGACCACCACGACTGGTGGGACGACGTCCACGACGACTCCGGTGACCGGCAACGGTCTTAAGGTCTCGCTCGCAGCGACCTCGCCGAACGGCACGGCGCTCGTTCAGGGCCAGGGCATCGCGGACCTCGCGGAGTATACCTTCGCGAACCCGACCTCCGCTCCGATCAATGTGACGAGCCTCTCGTTCAAGCGCATCGGCGTGTCGGATGACTCGACGCTCTCGAACGTCTACCTCTACAACGGCGTGAATCGCATCACCGATTCGGCTGGTGTGAGCAACTCGACGTTCTCGTTCAACAACGCGGCAGGTCTCTTCACGGTTCCGGCTGGCAGCACCTACACGGTGACCGTCCGCTCGGACATCGCGGCAAACACGGCCGGTCAGCAGCTTGGCGTCTCGCTCACGGCGGTCGGCAGCAACGGCACGCTCGACTCGAGCGTCTCGTTCCCGATCAACGGCGGCCTCCAGGCTGTCTCGGCAGCAACGCTTGCGGGTGTCAGCTTCGACACGACCACACTTCCGTCGACGAACGGAAGTCTGAGCCCGACTGCGGACTACACGGTCTGGCAGAACACCGTCTCGGTTTCGACCAACTCGGTGAAGCTCTCGTCGATGAAGTTCACGAACCTTGGTTCGATTGATGCTGCATACGTGACCAACCTCCGCCTCTTCGTTGATGGCGTGCAGGTCGGCTCGGCAGTGCCGGCGCTTAACGCGGATCGCACGGTGACGTTCGATCTCTCGGCAAGTCCGGTCTCGCTCACGGCCGCAAGCCATATCGTCAAGGTCTTGGCGAATATCACGGGTGGTTCGAGCCGCACGCTCCAGCTCTCGCTCCAGCGCAGCTCGGACGCGATGTTCGTGGATAGCCAGCTCGGCCAGCCGGTGACCCCGACGGTCGGTAGCTCGGTCTTCTCGGCGCGTACGTCTGGCCTCCAGACGATCGCTTCGGTGTCGGGCACCTCGGGTGTCTCGGTCAGCAAGGCTGCAGCCTCGCCGGTGAATGACATTCCGGTCGGTGCGACGAGCGTGAAGATGGCATCCTTCAATTTCCTCGCCTCGGGTGAGGCAGTGAAGGTGCAGGATCTCTACGTCTACTCGACTGACTCAAAGAACACGAAAGGCGGCCTCAAGAACGGCAAGATCTTCGTGAACGGCGTCCAGGTCGGTTCCACCAAGGATATCGGCTACGACTCGACGACCAAGACGGACTTCTCGCTCGGTTCCTCGCTCATCATCCCGGCTGGGACGGTGACGACGGTTGACATCTATGCAGATGCGAAGACCTCGACCTCGACCAACCTCTCGGCTGGTGAGACGGTTTCGGTCTCGCTCGCGGCTGGCTCCAGCAATGGCCAGGGCCAGAGCTCGCTCAATGCAGTTGATGTCCCGGCAACTACCGATGTTGCAGGAAACACGATCACGATTACGAGCTCGGCGCTCACCGCGTCGAAGTACTCGGGCTACGGCGATCAGACGGTGCTTAAGGGCACGAGCGGTGCTCGCCTCGGTGCTTTCACCCTGTCGGCTGGTTCGACTGAGGGTGTGAACGTCAACACCATCGCGATGAATCTCAACAACGCGGAGGATGTGACGAACCTCGTGCTCAAGGACCACGACACGGGCGCACAGCTCGGCTCGACGATCACGACTCCGTCGGCATCGGGCAACAGCTTCTCGGTCAACTTCACCGTCCCGGCATCGGGTACGAAGACGGTTGATATCTACGGCGACGTCCTGACGACGGCGACGAGCACGGCGACCATCAAGGCGACGCTCACCACGAGCACGACTGGTACGGGCGCAGTGACCTCGACGAGCGCAAGCATTTCGTTGACGGGCCTCCAGACCATCACGGTCGGTTCTGGCCTCCTGACGATGGCAGTTGGTGCGTCGGCACCGGTGAACTCGAACGTGGTCGCTGGCGCAAGCCAGGTCCAGGTTGGTGACTTCACCTTCACCTCGCAGAACTCGCCGTACACGGTGCAGAAGCTTGAGTTCGCGATTCCGACCAGCGCGGCAACCTCGACGACGGGCGTAACGCTCTCGTACAAGGATGTGAACGGTGCGACGCAGACGGCAACGGCTGCTATCGCAGCGTCCTCGACCGCGACGTCGACTGCTACGTTCTCGGGACTCTCGTTCTACGTTCCGGTCAACGAATCGGCTGACCTCTCGGTTCTCGTCGGTATCCCGACGATTGCTAACGGTGCAACTTCGGGCGCGGCCATCACGGCAACGCTCTTGCACGCGGTTGGCTTCCAGGCTGTTGACTCGACCGGCAATGCCACGACCTCGATCGGTACGGCAAACGTTGCTTCGAGCGCGAACACTGGCTATGGCAAGATGTACGTCCGCAAGTCGATTCCGACCTTCGCAGGCCAGTCGCTCTCTTCGAGCGCAGAGCCGGTGGGTTCTGACCTCTACAAGTTCACAGTGACGGCTGATGTAGCTGGCGCGGTGGACCTCGGTCAGGTGTCCTTCAAGGTCTCGACGACGACGGTCAATGTTACCGCCTGGCACCTCTACGATGCGACGAGCGGCTCGCTCGGCTCTGCGCTCAACGCCACTGGCGTGAACGCGAACAGCTCTGGCATCGTGAAGATTGCTCCGGACACGACGGTTCAGATTGGCGCAGGCCAGACCAAGACCTTCGTGGTTCGCGCAGACACGATCACGGGTAGCTGGACCACGGCTTCGGCCATCCACGTGAACCTCGCATCGGCTGACACGTCCTTCGTCGCGAACAACACGAAGTCGGCGCTCAAGGCTGGCAACAACTACGTCTGGTCTGATCGCTCGGCATCGGGTCACTCCGATTCGACGTCTGACTGGACGAACGGTCTCCTCCTCAAGGATGTGCTCACTGGTACGTACAACTTCGCGTACTAGTCGGTACTTCTGAAAGAGTGAACGTCCCAGCTAGGAAATTGGCCTAGCAAAAGAAAAACCTCCCTCACGGGAGGTTTTTCTTTTTGCTTACAAAACCGCCCGGGCGGGCGGTTTTGGTTTCAAACGCGCCAGCATCATTTCGTTTACATCTTAAAAATGGTAATATCAGCGCATGAAAAAGAGCCGTCATATCACGCTTGATATTGAGCGATTGCCGGAAGGATATTATCTTGCGACCAGTCGCGAGGTGCAGGGGCTTGTCGCGCAAGCGAAAACATTTGAAAAAACCGTAGAAATCGCCGAAGATCTCGCACGAAAACTGCTTCATGCGCAAAAAGGGAAGGTGCGCGAATCAAACCGCATCGTATATCCCATGGTCATCTCGGCATAGCGCATGGGCAAATTCTCGGGAATCACCTACCGCGTGCTATCGAAGCGGTTGCGAGAATTCGGGTTCATGTTTTTCCGTGCTGCAAAGGGCAGTCATGAAATCTGGTACTGTAGAGAGACCGATAGGTACACGACGATTCCGCGGCATCGTGGAGACATGGCGGAAGGCACGCTTCGGCAGATTTTGAGGCAGGCAGGCATAGAAGCGGACGACTTCTTTTCGGACAAGTAACCAAGTGTTTCCAGTCCGTACTGAGATAACCAAGTAGGTTGTGGTGTGCTATGCTTCGCTACATGAAGGCACAGAAAGAAATCATCATCGTGAGCGCGGTCGCGCTCGTGCTTATCGGGCTGGTGGTGGGGCTTTTGGTCTGGCGCGGCGGCGGGTCGACGGTGCTTTCGGCGGATGCGTCGCAAGAGGGAATGGCGACCACGACGTCGGGCACAGCATCGACGACTCCTTCGGAGGAGGCACATACAGCATCTGTTCACGCGTCGGTCGTGTCAGCGGCTGACCCGCTTCCGCTCGATGCGCGCGACACTATCGTCTCGTGGACGGTGCCGGTCCAGGGCGACGCGGTGACGGCGCAAGTGCAGGCGGACATCGTATCGCTCTCGAAAAAGATCGGTACCGGCGCGTACCCCGACGACGACCTCTACATCCAAATCGCTCAGGACTACGAACTCCTCGGCGACGAGCAGAATGCGTATCAGTTTTATCTCCTTGCCGCGAAGAAGGCGCCGACGAAAGGGCTTGCGTTCAACAATCTCGGAAACCTCTTCGCGAAGCTCGGTGCGTATCACACGGCGCACGAAGCATACGCGAAAGCGGTCGCCCTTGAGCCTTCAACCGAGCTGTATTGGCTCTCGTACCTGCATTTCCTCACGGCGTACGAACGGACCGCGCCGACCACTGCGCCGGTCTTTGCGGCGGCTGTGAAGGCGACGGATGCAGCGCCGGACGTGCTCATTGCGCGCGCGACGTGGGAGGAAGCGGTCGGCAATTTTGCTGGCGCCATCGCAGACTGGCAGGCAGTGCGGCCGCAGACGGGGAGCGAGCAGCAGGCCGCCATCGACACCAAGATCGCGTCGTTGGAGAAAAAACAGTAGCTATGGCAAACGCCCCACGATCAGCCGCGTCGATGCTGCCGTACACGCTCGAATTCGTGCGCTTTGTCGCCGGCTTCGTGCTCGTAGTCGGCCTCGCGCTTGCCCTTTTGCGCATCATCTCGGTGACGGCGGCAGACTCGCCGCTCTACGCGACCCCGCAGAACGCGACGGGCTCGGTGCAGGGCGGGGTTTGAATTTTCCCGAGGTTTTCGGTATAGTCACAGACGTACGGACCGAAGACAGCAGGCGGCTCGAAAGAGCGCTAAGCCCTGCCGAGGGACGAAACGCGCGCGACGAAGTCGCGCGCGGGTCGAAGTCTCCATTACTAAGGTCCCCCAGGACCTTTTTCGTTTCCGTACAGAAACAACACAATGGCTATCAGCAAAACAAAGAAAGAGGAAGTGGTGAAGACGATCGCCAACGCCGTCCAGGATGCGACGTCGGTGGTGTTCGTACATTTCTCTGGACTTTCGGTTTCGAATACCTCGGCGATGCGCAAGTCGCTTCGCGACGAGGGTATCGGCTACTATGTCGCCAAGAAAACGCTCATCCGGCATGCGCTCGGCGAGCGTGGCTACACAGGCGAACTCCCGGAGCTTCCGGGTGAGATCGCAATCGTGTGGAGCGCTGGTGATGCGACTGCGCCGGCTCGTGCTATCCACGAGCAGGGCAAGAAGCACAAAGGTGCGCTCACGATCGTGGGCGGCGTCTTTGACAATGCGTTCGCTGACGCTGCGACGATGCAAGCGATCGCGACCATCCCGCCGGTGCCGGTCTTGCGTGGCATGTTCGTGAACGTGATCAACAGCCCGATCCAGGGTCTCGTGATCGCGCTCGACCAGATTCAGAAGTCGAAAGCTGGAGCGTAAGGTATTAGCAAGAAGTAACAATCGTACTATGTCTGACGAAGTGAAAAATGAAGAGACGACGACCGCGGCTCCGGCCGAGGTAGCGGCTCCGGAAGCGCCGGCTGCAGCGGAAGCTGCGGTCGAGGTGCCGGAGAAATTCAAGAAGCTCGTGGCGGAGATCGAGAACATGGCTGTGCTCGAACTCTCGGAGCTCGTGAAGGTGCTTGAGAAGAAGTTCGGCGTGTCGGCTGCCGCAGTGGCAGTCGCAGCTCCGGGCGCAGCTGCTGAAGGCGGCGCAGAGGAGAAGAGCACCGTGACGGTGGAGCTCTCCGATGCAGGCGCAAACAAGATCGCGGTCATCAAGGCCGTGAAGGAAGCGCTCGCGCTCGGCCTCAAGGAGGCGAAGGATCTCGTGGACGGTGTCCCGTCCGTGCTCAAAGAGAACGTCAAGAAAGAAGACGCCGAAGAGCTCAAGAAGAAGATCGAAGAGGCCGGCGGCAAGGTTTCGTTCAAGTAACCTCGACCGACTCTACACGCTCAAGAGAAAAAACGCGGCGGCCTTTGGCCGCCGCGTTTTTTCTCGTGCGGGCTTGCGGGCAGGGTGCTTTGGCAGGTACAATGCCGCCGATATGGATGCGATGGCTAAACTCTTCTGCTCGCCGGCTCGGTTGAAACTTCTGCGCCTCTTCGTCTTCAATCCGAGCGCCTCATTCACGGCAGAGGAAGCCGCATTTCGCGCCAAGGCGACCGCTGCATCAGCACGCAAGGAGCTCACGGCGCTTCTTGCGGCCGGCGTGATCCGCCGCCGGGGTGCTGGGCGCGACGCGCGCTACAGCGCAAACCGGCACTTCGTCCATTTCGATGCGCTCACGCGCTTCCT
>JAJYJQ010000012.1 GCA_021789225.1 bacterium
GCCCGCGCGCGTTTTGCTTTTGCTTCTCTATGCTGTCTCCTGCCAGGCGCGGTAGCTATCGATGACCATCTGTACGACTTCGTCGAGCCCGTGGACGCTTGTATCTATGACAAGATTGAATGGCGCCCGGTCGGTCACATCGACTCCGTAGAGGCTTTGGTAGCGGGCGCGTTCTCCCTCTTGCCTGGAGAGTGTCTTCTCAAGCACGTGTTCAACCGATTCGGCGGTCTGGCTCACCCGTCCTTCGCTCTGGATGTGGTCGTAGATGCGTTTGGCGGCTATCTCTGGGTCGAGCGCCAGGTACACCTTGAACGAATTCGGCATCCAGTGATAAGCAAGCCGTGAGTCGATGATCAAATCGGTCTCGTTGGCGTAGAGTTGCTTGAGACGCTCATCGACAGCGTGGTCAATCTCGGCCTCTTTCTCGGCTTGGCGATTCATCTCCTCTACGGAAATATCGCGTTCCTTCGCTATGGCGCGGAAGAGGTCTCCCGAGGAAAAGTGCTGATAGCCGAGCTCGCTCGCGACCGCCTTGGCAGTCGAGGACTTGCCGCTGCCGATGGCGCCAGCGATGGTGATGATTGCGCGCTTCTCCATGTGTTGACGTGATTATAGCGGATGAGTCGCGGCTTTGCTACACTGAGGAAATCATGGAAACCACAAACGCACGTACGATATTCTTTTTCGGTCGCCCGGGGTCTGGGAAGGGGACGCAAGCAAAGCGCCTCGCGGTGGACTTGGGGTGGCAGTTTTTCTCGACCGGCGAGCGCTTTCGTGACATGCGTGAGGGTCCGAGCGTGCTCTCGGAGCGCGTGAGGGCGGCCTATGACAGCGGCCAGCTCTTGCCGGACTGGCTCGCGGTGTTTCTCTTCAAAGATGCGGTAATCCCGCTCGAGCGGCACGAAGGTATCCTTATTGACGGTTTCCCGCGCACGCACGCGCAGGCGGTGCTTGCCGACGAGGCGCTGAGCTGGCTCGGGCGCCCGTATACTGTCTTTAATCTGGTGGTTTCTGAAGAAGAGGCTGCACGCCGGCAGCTTTCGCGGGCACAGAGCGACCCTCGTCCGGACAGTGACACGCCGGAGAAGGTGCAATTTCGCCTCGCCACGTACCGCACGCATACCGAGCCGGTGCTGCAGTATTTCAAAGACCGACACGCCTGCATCGATATCGATGGCGAGCAGAGCGAAGATGCTATCGCTACGGACATCCGCGCGGCGCTCAGCCTTCCATAATGATTGTCCGAACTCCAGAACAGCGCGCGGCGCTCGTGGAGGGCGGGCGACGATTGGGCGTCATTCTCGAGGAGTTGGCCAAGATGGTCGCGCCCGGCGTCTCGACGGAGACACTCGACGAGATGGCAGAGCGACTCATTCGCGAAGGGGGGGACGAGCCGAGTTTCCTTGGGTACACGCCTGAAGGTTTCCCGCGTGCCTATCCCGCATCGCTCTGTGTTTCCGTAAATGACGAAGTCGTGCACGGCATTCCGAACGAGCGCCCTCGCACCCTCAAAGCGGGCGACATCGTGAGCCTCGACCTGGGGCTCACGCACGAGGGCATCGTGGTGGATTCCGCGCTCACCGTGCCGGTGGGAAAAGTAGACAAGACAGCGTATGCACTCATGGACGCAACGCGCGAGGCGCTCGAAGCGGCGATTGCGGCAGCGCAGCTGGGCGCGCGCGTGGGCGACATCTCACACGCAACCGAACGTGCGTTTGTGGGCACGGGTTTTTCGGTGGTGAAGGCGCTTGGCGGGCATGGCGTCGGTGGGGGTGTGCACGAGGAACCGTACATCTCGAACGCGGGGAAGCCGGGCACGGGTCCCGTGCTTGAAGCGGGAATGGTGCTCGCGCTTGAGCCGATCGCGAGCGAAGGGAAAGCAGCGGTCGTGCTCGGAAACGATGGGTACACCTACCGCACGAAAGACGGCTCACGCGCGGCGCATTTCGAGCACACCATTCTCGTGGAAGAGGGTGGCCCGCTGGTCGTCACTCGCCGGCCGAGCGAGCCGCAGCTATTCAGGAAGAATGAACTTTAGGATGTGCTCACGCGATCCTTTGGTATTCCAGGTAGTTGTAAAGCATGTCAATGATTCCTTGGGAGAAACGCGCTACGTCGGGATTATCGATACGATAGAAAAACAAGCGCTTGCGCGAGAAGAATATTGTCGAATCTCTAAAGGAGACAACGACACAGGCGGCAGGGATCTCTTCGTTTGTTACACGCGCGGATCCGCTCCGTTTGCTGATATGATGCAGCGCTTCCGCTGGCGACATGGTCTGTAGCAGACGGACCGCACTTTTTGTCCCTATTCCCTTAAAGACGATCCCGTGCTCGGCGGCGGTTTTCTGCCAACGCGAGAACTCGCGCGGATCCCTGAAGAGTTCTCGGATTTCGTCATCCGATTCTATCGACCGGATAATTTCACCGCGCGTGAGGGTAAGTATCTCCTCCATAAGCGCATGAATCTGGTCTTGTGCGGTAGGTAGACGCTTTGCGAGGAGTGGCTTCTGCAGCGAATAGCGAAAGCCGTCCCGAGAAATGAGACGCTTTTTTAAAAGCGCACGGATAGCACTGTAGATGCTCGTGCGGGCGAGTCCAATGGTGCGAGAAAGTGCGCTTATCGAAAGTCCGTTCGAGCACTGGCTGAGCTCACGGATGACCAAATCCTCTGTCGGAGTCAGTACGATGTAGGGTAAGGGAGCTTGGTGTGATGTCATGCATGAACTGTACATAAAAAGTACAATGTATGCAAATTCCCGTATCGAGCACCATGATGCCTCACGGAGATCTTTGTGCTCTTCAAAATCACTCACGCAAAGAAAAGGAGGCAACCATGGCGGTAGGATTCTCGGGTAGTAATGAAGGCATTAGCAGGGAGTCTGCACATAAGATATTTAAGTATGAGTTGTTGCGGTTGCGTGCCTCGCCACGATGGGTGGCCAAGCTATTACAGCTTCCATTGGAAATATCGTACTTCGTAAACAATGAATGCCAGCTTTCCTGCAGGCACTGTTATGTGGGGCCGAAAGAAACTGAAGGGAGTCTGTCGGTGGGGGAGTGGCAGGAGGTTTTTGCGGAGTGCCTGCGTCTCGGCGCGCGCACGTTCGGTGCTGTCGGCAAGGAACCGCTGCTTGTATGGGATAAGACGCTCGCACTCCTCCGATGGTTCAAGGAGCAGAAAGAGACGCAACAACCGCTGGATCTCATGCTCAGGTATGGGCTCGTGACGAACGGCATTGCTCTGGACGAGCGTAAGATTGCGGACCTCGCAGAGGTGTCGCCGACCTATGTGGACATATCGTTCGATGGCACGAAGCCGCTGCACGATCATCTGCGCGGGCAAGGAATGTATGACCGGGTGTTCTCTAACGTGGCGAAGTTCCCTGACGAGTTAAAGCAGCGTGTATTCATCTCGTTTACCGCGAACAGGGTGAATAACGGCAGTCTTAGCGCGCTCGTGGACGAGCTATACAGCATCGGCATCCGGAATTTCTTGATATCGCCGTACGTATCGACCAGGGTCGGCGTGAACGAGAACTGGCCCGATCTGGTGGACGATGATGCGACAATTGCCTTGTATGCGCAACGTCTGCTCGGTGGCGAACAAGTCGACTGGCGGAAATACACGCATCTCCGGATATACTTCAAAACCGACTACACGACGTCACGCGGTGTTATGGACGAGCTCGTGTTGCGAGGAATCATCAATCCGGGCGAGATGCTTATAGACGAATACGGAACGATTTTTAATCGATACGTGTTCGGATCAAATGAGGTGTACTTTAACTTCATCCCGTTTGACGATACCCTGATCCGTTCGGTCCGTATCGGCCACGATGGGTTCGTGAGCGGCTGTCATGCGATGTTTTTCGGTGACGAGAGGTATCGCTCGCTTGCAAGCGGTAATGTGCGCGAGACATTGATCGGAACAATCTTGGACTCAGCTTAGGAGTACTGTCGAGGCGGTGTCTTTAGGGGGTGGCAGATTGCCACCCCCTTCTATGTATCAAGGTGATGCTGGCGCCGCTCGCGAGGGTTCGCTATACTACTTTCATACCAACGCCAGTGGCGGTTTATTTATTTTTAGATATGGCACATCTTAAAGAAGAACGAACGTTCGTCATTGCGAAGCCGGATGCGGTGCAGCGCGGGCTCGTGGGCGAAATTATCAAGCGTTTCGAACAGGTCGGTTTGAAGATGGTCGCCACAAAAATGACCGTCGTCACTCCAGAGCATGTCGAGCAGCACTACACGCTTGATCCGGAATGGCGCCGTGTTACGGGCGAAAAGACCATCGAAGGTTACAGAAAGAAGGGTCTGACCCCGCCGTCGGAGGATCCGCTTGAAATTACCGCCGCGGTGCTCAAGGGCCTCAAGGCGTACATGACCTCCGGACCGATTGTGTGCATGGTGTGGGAGGGTGCGCATGCGGTAAAGATCGTGCGCAAGATCGTCGGTGCCACGGAACCGCTTTCGTCAGACATGGGAACGATTCGTGGCGATTATGTGCTCGATTCGTACCAGATGGCCGACACGGATAAGCGTGCGGTTCGCAATCTCATACACGCTTCCGGCTCTGTCAAAGAAGCGGAAGACGAGATGGCGCACTGGTTCAAGCCGGAAGAGATCATCGACTACAAGCTCGTGCAGGAGCAGATCGTGTACGCTCCGGAGATCGACGGTCTCTTGGGGAAATAGGGTGCTTGACTCGGGGTGTATACTATCAGTAGGACACTCTTGAGCGTGTAACCTTACGCACCTCTCGGGATCCTTAGTATCACTACGGTCTGCGGACGGTAGTTGCGTGAACCCACCTAGCATTACGAGGTTGCGACAGGGGTGTCCAGAAAATGCCCGACCGAAAGGTCGGGCATTTTCTGGTATGCTCATCTGCATGAATGTGATTGTCGGCATAGATGAAGCAGGACGCGGGCCGCTTGCGGGGCCCGTTTCGGTCGGGGCGGTAGCGGTGGCGGAAGGGTTTGATGTGGCGCGGGAGTTTCCCGGGGTTGCCGACTCTAAGAAGCTCTCGGAAAAGAAGCGCGAGGCGCTTTATGCGATGCTTGAGGCGCGCGTCGCCCTCGGCGACGCGCGCTTTCATGTCGGGCTTTCCGAAGCTGCCGCAATCGACCGCGATGGTATCGTGCCCGCGGTTCGCGCCGCACTCGCCGAAGCGCTGGAGGAGGTAGTAAGGTTTAACCTTACTACCGCAGATGCTGGGCTTACGAAGCCAAACATACGGGTTTTGCTTGATGGCGGGTTGCGGGCGCCGGATGCCTACGCCCAAGAGACCATCATCCACGGCGACGCGCTCGTGCCGCTCATCTCCCTGGCTTCCATCGCGGCAAAAGTGACCCGCGACCGGCTTATGTGTGCACTTGCCGGGGAGCATCCGCACTACGGCTTCGAAGCGCACAAAGGGTACGGCACCGCCGCGCATCTTGCGGCCATCCGCAAGCATGGCCCTTGCGCTCTCCACCGTCGGACTTTCCTGCACATTTGACTCGGCGTACAAAATGAGTAGAGTGAAGTATAGGTGAACGTTTACATGTGCAGGCCGAGTGGCGGCCTGTGCGAAGAACAAAAGGGAAGGAGGAAAAGATGCAACCACCGTGGGTCTTGAGGAAGCGGGAAGAGGAGTACCCCAAGCATGGATTCAATTCCTGTATCGAATGCGGCGCGAGCTCTAGGCTCGTGTCAGTCGAGGGCGCAAACGGCGCAAAGGAGATGCTGCTCAAATGCGGCGACATGCCACCTAATTCACAGCCTTTCACGGCTGGAGAGGTGAAGGACAAATGCCCACGCCTCTTGAGCAGGGAGCTCGCCCACATAAGCGCATACTCGACCGTTGATGCGGCCACGGCAGCCTAGGTCCCTCACGGGCTGGTGCTCGGCCAGCCCTTTCATCATCACGCTCTTTTTCCTATCTGTGCGCCCCTGGAGGTGGGGCGCCTTTTCTTTTTATACGGCCTATGGTAAGGTATCGGGCATGTCAGTACGCATGCGTCATACCCGTTCGCACACGCGAAACCGCCGGTCGCACCACGCGCTCTCGGGCGTGTTCACGGTGATTGATAAAGAAAGCGGCGCGCTGCGCCTCCCGCACCGTCTCGATGAAACGACGGGCACGTACCGCGGCAAGCTCATCGTCGCGCCGAAGGTAAAGAAAGAGCGCGCGAAAGCGGAGAAATACGAGCACGCCGAGCATGTGCACACCGAGCCCGTAGAAAACAAGGAGGCTGAGGAAAAGAAGGAGCCGGAAGTCGCAGGCACGCACGAGCACGATCTGCCCAAGGCACGTCGGGGTGCGTAAGTTTGTGCACAAGGGGAACGCGCCCGCGCCTTGCGCGGGCGCGTTTCTTTTTCTATCCTAAAGACATACTAGTTGCTCTTTCCGATATGGCGAATCGACATCTTGCCCGTTCCGTGGTGCTGCAGACGCTCTTCGAGTGGGACACCACCCATGTTTCCGACGAGGAGGCGCGCGCGATTCTTGCGCGCAATGTCGAAGAGTTCGGTGGAGATGACACAGATACGCCATTCATGGGGAAGCTCCTCGACGGCGTGCTCGCCAAGCACGAAGATCTCGACCTCATCATCACGAAAGCCGCTCCGGAGTGGCCGATCGAGAAAATCGCGCCAGTCGATCGCAACATCCTACGCATCGGTCTCTACGAGCTTCTTTTTGCCGACCGCGCGCAGGTGCCGGCGAAGGTCGCTATCAACGAAGCCATTGAGCTCGCCAAGACCTTTGGGGGCGATTCGTCGGGGCGTTTCGTAAACGGCGTGCTCGGGGCGGTGTATAAGGAAATCGGTGAGCCGGGCAAAGACGACGCAAACAAGAAGCGCATCAAGCCAGCCGACCTCCCGCTCGAGAAGCTCGGCGGCGCGATCATCTACGCGAAACATGAGGGCCAGTACTATCTCGCGCTCGTGCACGACGTCTTCGGGCACTGGACGCTCTCGAAGGGGCACATCGAGGAGGCGGCGTCGCCCGAGGAAGGGGTCGCGCACGTGATCAAGGAGGAGCTCGGCCTCGACGGGAAAGTCGAGGAGCTTATCGGCGAAAACGAATACGTCGCCTCCCATCCGGAAAAAGGGAAGGTGCGCAAGCACGTGTATTTCTTCCTCGTCTCGTCCGCCTTCGACCCGCTCGCGCTCAAGCAGTCTGGCGGCCTCGATGACGCGAAATGGTTCAAGCTGACCGACATCCTTGACCTTAATTTCTATGATGATATGCTCCCCATCGTTACGGCCGGCGTGCAGAAACTCCTCGACCACGCCCGTGCCGCCACGCACTAATGGCAGATTTCAACGTATACGCGCAACGTCTCGGGCTGACGTTCAAGGACCTCGACATATTGGCCGAGGCGCTCACGCACCGCTCCTACCTCAATGAAAACCGGGGTGTGACCGGGCATCACAATGAGCGTTTGGAGTTCTTGGGTGACGCGGTGCTCGAGCTCGCGGCGACCCGCTTCCTCTTCGAGAAGTTCCCCGAAAAGCCCGAAGGCGACCTCACCGCCTACCGCGCGGCGCTCGTGAACACGCAGTCGCTTTCTGAAAGCGCCGAGGCGCTCGGGGTGAACGACATGCTCCTTCTCTCGAAGGGCGAGTCGCGCGACACTGGCCGCGCGCGGCAGATTATCCTTGCGAATGCCTTCGAGGCGATCATCGGCGCCACCTATCTCGACCAGGGGTACGAGGCGGCCGAGCGTTTCATTGCGGCGCATATCTATCCGAAAATCGATGCAGTGGTCGCGAGCCGCTCGTGGCAGGATGCAAAGAGCCGTTTCCAGGAGGCGGCACAAGAGCACAAAGGTGTTACGCCGTGCTACAAGACGCTGCGCGAAGAGGGTCCCGATCACGACAAGCGTTTCACTGTCGGCGTGTTCCTTGGTGCAGAGCAGACTGCCGAAGGTGCAGGTAAGTCGAAGCAGGAGGCGGAGCAGGCTGCTGCGAGAGCGGCGCTCGATAAGACAGGGTGGTGAAGGAATCGGGTATAACGCGCCCGCGCCGAAGGCGCGGGCGCGTTATACTTATTCCATATGCTGAAGCGGCTGGAGATTGCCGGATTTAAATCATTTGCACGCAAGACCGTGCTCGATTTCTCGTCGAACGTGACGGCAATCGTGGGGCCGAACGGCAGTGGGAAGTCGAATGTTGCCGAGTCATTCCGCTTTGCGCTCGGGGAGCAGTCGATGAAAAGCATGCGCGGGAAGAAGAGCGAAGACCTCATCTTTTCCGGCACGCACTCGGCACCGCGCGCGAACCGCGCGGCAGTGACTATCGTCTTCGACAACACGAGGCGTACGTTCAAGCTCGATTTCGATGAAGTGGCGATCGAACGTGCGGTTTTCCGTGATGGGACGAGCGAATACGCGATCAATGGTTCCAAGGTGCGTCTGCGCGACATTCACGAGCTTCTCGCGAATGCCAATATCGGCGAGAGTGCGCACCACATCATCTCGCAGGGCGAAGCGGACCGCATCCTGCTCGCGTCGCCGCGCGAGCGTCGCGAGATGCTCGAAGACGCGCTCGGGCTGAAGGCGTACGAATTTAAGAAGCAAGAGGCTGAGCGTAAGCTTGAGAAGACGCAGGAGAACATCACCCAGGTGGAGGCGCTACGCCGCGAACTTGCACCGCACGTGCGCTTCTTGAGCAAACAGGTGGAGAAGCTTGAGCGTGCGGAGGAGCTGCGCCGAGAGCTTATCGCAGCGAGCCAGACGTATTTTGCCGTCGAGGATGCGTATCTTGCCAAGGAGCAGGAGCGCGCGGCGGCCGCGAAGAGGGCCGCTGAAGAGCGCTTCGCGGCTGTTTCTGCGGAGCTCTCTGCTATCGAGGCGCGCGTGGTGCGCGATGAGGAGAATGAGAAACGCGTGCAGGCGGTGCGAGAGGCGGAGCAGACGCTCGAGCGTGCGACGAGCGAGCGTACGGCCCTGGCACGTGATATTGGCCGCATCGAAGGCTCGCTCGCTGCGGCTGAGGCGCGGAAGGCGGCCGTGTCCGAAGAAACACATGTGCGCGTTGCGCGCGAGGATCTCACCGCGCTTCACGAGGAAGTGGAGCGGCAGGTGCACGGCGCGGGGGAGGAGAGCGCGGCGCTTCGCGCTGCGCTCGTGGCGGTGCACAAGGTCGTCCAGGCCTTTTTCGATCGATTCGCACTTCCGGCAGACAGCGCCCATAAGGCGGCAGAAGACAATCAAGTGCAGAAGCTCGCACAGGAGCGTGCGGAGCTTGTCGCCAAGGAGGAGGCGCTTGCCGCGCGGGTGGAGAAATCGCGACATGCGCTCGCACGTTTGCGGGAGGAGATTGCCGCACACGAGGAAACCGGGCGCGAGGAGCGGCGGCGCGTGCTTTCGCTTGCCGAAGCAAAGGCGCACGAAGAGGCGGCGGTGGTGCGCGAGACGGCGCGGCTTGCGGAGCTTGCCGCGCGTCGCTCGGCAGGCGAGCGCGACAAGGCAGAGCTCCTCGCGCTCGCTGGAAGCGCAGCGGTTTCCTATGAGCCAATTTCCGACGTGGCTGTCGAGGAGGCATCTATGCAAGAGACGCGCCGCTACGCGATCGAGCGTCTGAAGATCCGTCTCGAAGAGACCGGTGGCACGGGTGAGGATATCCGCAAAGAGCACGAAGATGCGGTGGCGCGCGAAGCGTTCCTCTCGCACGAACTGGAAGACCTTGCTCGATCGGCGAAAGGTCTTCGCGAACTCATCGGTAGCCTTAACGAGGAGCTTGCGAAGAGTTTCGTGGACGGGCTTGAACGCGTAAACGCCTCTTTCGGCGAGTTCTTCTCGCTTATGTTCGGCGGCGGCGGCGCGCGACTTGCGCTCGAGGATGTCACCGAGCCGTCCGACGACGAAGAGGGAGAGGTTTTGCCGAAAGAGCGGTCACGACCTGGTATCGAAATCGTGGCACACTTGCCTAAGAAGCGCGTCCAGACACTCACGCAGCTTTCCGGCGGCGAGCGCGCACTTACCTCCATCGCCCTTATCTTTGCCATGAGCCAGGTGAACCCGCCGCCGTTTTTGATACTCGACGAGACTGATGCTGCACTCGACGAAGCCAATAGCCGCCGCTATGGCGACATGATCGAAAGCCTTGCTAAGCACTCGCAGCTCATCGTCGTCACGCACAACCGCGAGACGATGAGCCGCGCCGGCATCCTCTATGGCGTCACGATGGGGGGCGACGGCATCAGCAAGCTACTTTCCGTGAAATTCGAGGAGGCTGCCGCGGTGGCGAAATAACTCACCGCGCTTTCATTCGATTCTGGTACACTGGACCTATGCAAACTAAAACTCTTGGGACCCTCATCGGGGTGCTCGTCGTGGTCTTGCTCGGTGCGTGGATTATCAGTACCTATCACCCCGCGCAGCTGCCATCCGCAGGCACGAATGCCACGACCTCGGCAACTTCGACGCTCGGGCAGACAGTTTCGACGCCGAGTATTTCGTTTCCGGTCCCGGCTGATTTCGGCCTCGCGACCACGCCTGAACAGGTGCTGGTGAAGGCGTACATCCCGCCGTGTGACGAGCCTTTCGATTACTGCCTCTACTATGACGGCTCGGCATATAAAGGCACGAATTTCGAGAGTGCCGGACTGCGCATCTATCGCCGCACCGACCTCACGAGCAAATCGGCATGTCTCACGAGCCAACCGACAGGCTATACCGGGCTGACCGCGTCGACCACGGCTCATGAGACGTATTCCGTCAGCGTCTTCCAGCCGCTCGGCAACGCCGGAGCAGGCCATTACGCATCAGGTGCGCTTTACCGCCTCTTCTTCGACTCGACCTGCTACGAGTTTGAGACGCGTGTCGGTGAGACGCAGTTTGCAAACTATCCGGCAGGCACTATCAAGCAGTTTACCGACGCTGATCGTGCGGCGGTATTTGCTTCTCTGCGCGCCATTCTCGACGACACAACCATCACTTCGACTCATACCAACGTGGTATTCCCGGAGTAGTGACCCCGCCGCCGCGCGTGGCTTGCGGGAAAGTGGTATCGTAGGCGCATGGCGACGCTCATTTTTGATATCGAAACCGTCGGCGAGGATTTTGACGCGCTCGACGAGACTACGCAGGACGCGCTCACGCGCTGGCTGCGCAAAGAACATGCCGGCGATGATACCGGCTATGCCGCTGCGCTCGAAGATCTGAAACAGGGATTGGGTTTCTCGCCGCTCACTGGCGAAGTGGTGGCAATCGGGATGCTCGAAGGCGAGCAGGATCGCGGCGCGGTGTACTATCAGGCGCCCGGGCAGAAGCATGAAGACATTGAGCGCGACAGCATTATATTCAAGCAGATGACCGAGAAAGAGATGCTCGCGCATTTTTGGGAGGTCGCGGCGCACTGCGATGAATTCGTCACGTTCAACGGGCGCGGGTTCGACGTGCCGTTCCTCGTGCTGCGCTCGGCGATCCACGGCATTCGCCCGAGCAAGGATCTGCTCGCAAACCGCTATCTGGGCAGTCAGCGCTATGACGCCAAGCATGTCGATCTCCAAGACCAGCTTTCGTTCTATGGTGCGTCGTGGCGGCAGGGGAGCCGGAGTTTGCACATGTATTGCCGGGCGTTCGGCATCGAGAGCCCGAAGTCGGGTGGCGTGACGGGCGATGATGTCGCGACACTCTTTCGTGAAAAGCGTTTCCTCGACATTGCAATCTACAACGTGGGCGACATCCGCGCCACCAAAGCGCTCTACGAGAAGTGGCGTGATTTTATCCGAGCATGACTCAGCAGCAAGCACTCGATATCTTGAAGACGGGCGCGAACGTGTTTCTCACCGGCGAGCCGGGGAGCGGCAAGACGTACACGGTGAATCAGTACGTGGCGTGGCTTCGCGAGCATGGCGTCGAGCCGGCCATAACCGCCTCGACCGGCATCGCCGCGACGCACATTGCTGGCATGACCATCCACTCGTGGAGCGGCATCGGCGTGAAGCGTTGGCTCAGTGAAGAAGACCTCGACCATATCGTGCAGAAAGAGCACGTCGCGCGGCGCATCAGGAAGACGCACGTGCTCATCATCGATGAGGTCTCTATGCTTTCAAGCGACACGCTCGCGATGGTGGATGCGGTTTGTCGCGAGGTGCGTCGCGATGGGCGACCCTTTGGCGGGATGCAGGTCGTGCTCGTGGGGGATTTCTTTCAGCTGCCGCCGATCAACGCGGCTTCGCCTCGCGCCGCCGCGTCCGACACGCTCTTTTCTGATGAAACGCCCGAAAGCCCATTCGCGTTCTCTGGCGAGGTGTGGCGGCGTTTGAATCCGCTCGTCTGCTATCTCACCGAGCAGCATCGCCAAGAAGACACGGCGTTTCTCGACATCCTCTCCGCCATGCGCCGCGGCGCAGTCACGCGCGAGCACGAGGAGCTGCTCTTGGCGCGCCGCGGCGAGCCTGCCGAAGACGTGCCGGTGCTTTTCCCGCACAACGCAAACGTCGACCGCGTCAACGACGCCGCGCTCGCAAAACTCTCGGGCACAGAGCGCCGTTTTTCGATGGAGCGCACCGGCCCGGACGTGCTCACCGATGCACTCGTGCGCGGCTGCCTCTCGCCCGAGTCGCTCGCGCTCAAGGAAGGCGCGCGCGTCATGTTCACGAAAAACAATCCCGCTGCAGGTTTCGCAAATGGTACGCTCGGCGTCGTCGTCGGCTTCGACCATGGCGCACCAGCGGTGGAAACGCGCGAGAATGGCACCATCTCTGTCGAGCCCATGGAGTGGGCGGTCGAGGAAAACGGCAAGGTGCGGGCGAAGATCACGCAGCTGCCACTGCGGCTCGCGTGGGCCATCACCGTCCATAAGAGCCAGGGCATGTCGCTTGATGCTGCGCACATCGACCTTTCGCGAGCATTTGAATACGGCCAGGGCTATGTCGCGCTCTCGCGTGTCCGCTCACTCTCGGGGCTCACGCTTGCCGGTCTCAACCAGCGCGCGCTCGAAGTGCATCCGGAAATTTTGGAGAGAGATGCGACGTTTCGTGAGGAGTCCGAAGCAGCGGCGCGCACGTTTCATGAGCTACCGGAAAAGGAAATCGCCGCGATGCACGAGCGTTTCCTCAAAGCAGTCGGCGGCAGCGTCGACGTGCTCTCGGAGGAAGCGCAACGCTCCGCGAAAACTGCGCGTGAAGACCCGACCAAAGCGACACTCGTGCTTCTGCGCGAAGGAAAAAGTCTCGACGACATCGCGAAGGCGCGCGAACGCAAATCGAGCACCATCATCACGCACCTCGACCAGCTTCGCGAGGCAGGACACATCTCACTCGGCGATGTCGCGCACCTTGCGCGCGGCAGGGAAGCTGATATCGAGGCGGCGCACGGCGCCTTCGCAGCGCTCGGTACCGAGAAACTCGCGCCCATCTTCGCGAAACTCGGTGGCCGCGTCCCGTACGAAACCCTCCACCTCGCCCGCGTCCTCTTCTTGCTCGGAGAGAACGCGTAGTTCACGCCAAACTCTTCGTGTCGGTCGTACGATACCCCGCGGATGCCTCCGGCGTCCGCGGGGTTGACATTTTGTTTATTTTGGTGTATTTCTCTTCAAGAACATATGGACTGGCTGGTAAAAACAGTGGCGTGGCTTATCCGCGCTGCAGAGCGCGCATATGCCCGGAAATGGGTGTTTTTGGCCTTTGCGTTCATCGTCTTCGTCCTTTCGGCGGTCCTTTTGGGCTTGCTGGGCCTCTTGCCGGATCCGAAGGCAGAGGGGGCATCGCAGGCGGCGCTCCAGGGCTCGCCGCTGGTCTCGGGGGTAGCGTTCGCGAGCACGACCGTTTCGGTCAAGGAATTGCCGGTGAAAATCGACATTCCCGCCATCGACCTTTCGGCAAAAGTCGCGAATCCGGAGACGACGGACACGGTCCAGCTCGATAACGCACTCCTTTCGGGCGCGGTCCGCTATCCGGCCTCCGCGCAGCTGGGCGAGCTGGGGAACGTGATCGTGTTCGCCCATTCGAGCTACCTGCCGATCGTGAATAACCAGGCCTACAAGACCTTTGATGGCATCCAGAAACTCAAGAAGGACGAGCGTATCATCGTGTCTTCAGAGAAGAGCGCGTATGTTTATGCTGTGGATACGGTGTCTAAAGCAAGTGCCGAGTCGGATGCGATTCCGCTTGCGGTATCGAGCCCGACCCTGACGCTTTCCACATGCAACTCGTTCGGCACGAAGAGCGATCGGTTCGTCGTGACAGCGCACTTTGTTGAGAGTTATCCTCTCGGGAGCTAATCCTGGGTGGATAAATCTCTGCAAAGAGAGAGTGATCTTTCATAAATATCATCATCACTAAGCCGCTCACGCGGTTGATAAATAATCACTAACGCCGTGCGTGCAGCATGGCCTCAGGAGGAGGCAGACGGATGGATAATGGAGGGCCGAAGAAGAGTTGGTGGGGCAGATTACCAAGATGGAAGAGGAACTGGCTAGTTGGGCTTGCGATTGCGGCGCTGGCTGGAGGAGTGGGTTGGTTGAGTTGGGAACAGAACCACCACCCCGCAATCCAGCCGGCAAAGCCGCCGCAAGCGGCACCAAAAACGCAACCAGCGCCACCGGCCGCGAAAGCGCCGGCACCGGCAGCGCAGCCTCAGGCAGCACCGCCGCCGGCAAAACCTGAATCCGCAAAATCGTCCGCGGCTCCGCCGAAAAAACCGGCGCCGAAAGCGGCAGTGCAAAAGCCGAAGAAAAAAACGGCTGCCGCACCGAGGAAGAAATCGCTCAAGAAGGTAGTTAGGGCGAAAGCCAAAGCCAAGCATCCGTGCGGCAAACCCTACACCAAGGGCTTCCCGCTGGCGCGAGTCAAGTCCAAGGCAGAGCTCGTTTCGCTCGTGCGGCGCTCTCTCACGAAAGATCCGCAAGGGAACGCACACCTTGACGACAAGATGTGCCAGGAGGAGAACGTCGGTTGCGCGACCCCGGCAGTCTTGTTCTGGGGTATCTGCAAATACCACCCTGAGTTGTACAAAAAGGGTGGTCCACTGCAGAGCGTCGATAACCTTGCAGATTTCATCGACAGTCTCGAGGTTGTCGAGCACCCAATGCCTGGGGTACACCCGATTGGTCGAATTCTCACCGATTTCGACTCGAAAGGAAAGGTCATCGGACGGAGGTACGACTGGAAGTGGAAGCGCTTCGTGCGCTCCAATGAACCGGTTCTTGGTCTTCCTGGTTGCAAACATATCCTTCAGTTGAGGTGCGCAAATCCCCAGGGGGATTTGATTGAGACGAGGAAGACCGTGCCGGTGAAAGGGGTTGAGACATGTGCGAAGCTCACCTTCACTGTTGCGGTTGGCGACCGCGTTCGCCCAAGCGAGTGGTCATCGGCGAAGACTCTGCCAGACTCGCGATGTTGGCAGATTTGCGACGGGGATGATAATTGCTTCCCCGCCGCTAAGCCGTTCCTTGCTCCCTGGAATGCGGACTGGACGGGGCCGAGATTGGCTATCCCGAAAGGGTTCTCCATCGTAGCGCTTCACTCCGGCGAGTATGTCGCGGCGCACGCCAGGAAGCAGACACTCTTCCTTCCGGCGAGCATATTGAAGACCACGTATGTCGCCCTGTGCGTCAAATGGGGTGAGGAGGAGCTCAACTCCTTCACCATCAAACCGGGAGAGTGGGACAACATGCTCGCGCTTTCGATTGACGACCTGCTCGTTAAATACGGCGAGCATTGGCCGACAGCTAACCCGGGAGACGTGAAGCCAGAGCTGCTAGACGGCGGCGATCTGGCTAAGGTGCGTGCTTGGAAGCGTGACGCAACAGCTGCAGGGCAGTGAAGCAGGTGATGATGATTCCGGGTCTCGCGCGGCTCGCAAGCACAGAGCTTGTGAGCCGCCCGAACCCTTTTTGTGCAAAACCTATGAAAAACAAAATCAATTCTAATAAAAAACTTCATCCGATAACGGTCGGCGTGCTTACTGTCTTCGCGAC
Organism: bacterium; assembly: GCA_021789225.1. Taxonomy (GTDB): domain Bacteria; phylum Patescibacteriota; class Minisyncoccia; order Phycocordibacterales; family Phycocordibacteraceae; genus C7867-001. Next base: position 15,925 of record JAJYJQ010000012.1, read on the forward strand.
GGTGCTCTTCGGCATGACCGTCGCGTTTGCGACCGGCCTCGTGACGCCGCAGCGTGTGTTCGCGCAAGTTGCGCCGCCGTGCTGCATCACACCGCCTCCCCCGACACCTCCGCCTGCTCCCGCGGCTCCTGCGCCTGCACCGGCTCCAGCGGTTCCTATTCCGCCGCCCCCACCCCCTCCTCCACCCCCGCCCCCACCTCCGCCGCCTCCTCCAATCGTGGTGGTAACGCCTCCGGCTCCAGTGCCGACCTGCCAGATTTCGGCGAGCCCGAGCTCGCTTCCGGCAGGGGGCGGCTCCTCAACACTCACGTGGAGCACGGCTGCGGCAACTTCAGCGTCCATTGATCATGGTGTCGGAGATGTATCGGCCGAGGGTGGCTCGAAGGCGGTTCATGTTTCCGCGACTACGCAGTATACGCTCACCGTTATCGGTCCTGGCGGAAAGACAACCTGTGACACGACGATAACGGTTGCGCCTCCGCCACCACCACCTCCGTCAGGCGGTGGGGGAGGTGGCGGTGGTGGAGGGCCGACCTGCTCGCTCACCGTCTCGCCGACATCGGTCGTCTCGGGTAGTTCAGCGACCCTTACCTGGGGCGGTACGAACATTCAGAGCGTCACTATAGACAACGGCATCGGTAACCCGGGCAACGTATCCGGCTCGAAGCAAGTTTCTCCGGGCTCCACGACGACGTACACGGGCACCTTTAAAGGTACGAATGGCGCCACACTGGTGTGCTCTACGACGCTCACAGTCACGAGCGGTGCCGGCGCTGGCGGCGGAGGTGGTGGCGGAGGAGGCGCTGGTGGTGGCGGGGGCGGTGGTGGAGCAGTGCCGCCGACTGTCACGCTGACGCAACTCAACACGCCAAGCAAGGCACCACTCGCGTTCGTGTACCTCTCGCAGATGCCTTATACCGGCCTTGATCTTGGCCCGGTCGGCACCGTGGTGTATTGGTTGGTGCTCATTCTCTGGAGCCTCGCGGGGGCGTACTTCCTCATGTTCATCGGTATGCCATATGCGAATCGTCGCCTGCAAGAGATCGGCGGTCGTGTAAGTGATGTGCTGAACGCGCGTTCCTCTATGCCGGATGAGCCGGTCGCGCACGAAGAAGAAGCGGTACAGACTGAACCGACGTTCTCGGAGCGAGTCGAGACACCGGAAGCGCCGCGCGGGTACTCTGCGTTTGAGGGATTCCGCTCGTTCGCGCCAAGCGGGACGCCAACAGTGGAAGACATCGTGAAAGGCCTCGCACGGACGGCGCAGTCGCGGGACGCGCGCCCGATTGCGGCTCCGGAAGAGCCTGTCACACCCGAACCCGTTATACTAACTGAAAGGATTATGCCGAAGAAGAACACTGAGTCGAATGTGCCAGCAGAAGAACCGATGCGCGAGCGCGTGCCGGAGTCTTCACGCGGCATCACCGTGGATACGCGAGGCTTCATCGCGGCGCTCCTCGAGGGCGATCGTGAAGCGGTCTTCGCGACGTTGCGCCAAGTAGTGCGTGGTGGCGGGAGCATCGAGCGCTTCCTGGCAGATGCGGTGTGCGCACTCGACGATGCCTACCGTGCGCGCATCGACGGCTCGGCAAGCGACCCAGACATTGCGCGCCTCGCGGCACGATACTCGACGCCGGTGTTGGAGCATGTCATCGCGGCGCTCACGACTGCTATCGACTCGAGCTACAGCAATGGCATGACGGGGGCGAAGCTCGCGCTCACGCGCGCGCTGTCTGAGATAGGGGCGTAACGAATTTCACAAGAAAAGAAACAGCGCGGCGGCCGAAAGGCCGCCGCGCTGCTTTCTACGGCACGCTTACAGCTCGTTTGCTTTTCATACTATATCAATATATATTGATATAGTATGAAACCCACGTGTTGCATGGATGACCATACGCTTCAAGAAGTCGGCCGCACCTCGGCGCTGCTCAAGATTATCGCCGAGGAAAACCGCCTCAAGATCCTGTGCGTTCTCAAAAAGGGGGAGCAGTGCGCGTGCGATATCGCCGATGACCTCGGCATACCGCAAAATCTTGCCTCGCATCATCTGAAAGCCTTGAAAAACGAGGGATTAATAGACTCTCGAAGAGAGGGAACCAGGATTATCTATACGATGAATACCAAAGCCGTGACGAGATTCAATTCTTTACTACATACTTTCTTATCCCAGTTTTGAATGGGTACGCGCCTATGAAAGAAACACCGCAGATAGAAGTCTTGGGTACGGGTTGCGCAACGTGCCGGAAACTGCATGAGATTACACAGAAAGCGGCCGACGAGCTCTGGCTGGGCGTCTCGGTTGCCTATGTCACCGATGTCCAGAGGATCATCGCTATGGGGCTGATGCAGAGTCCGGTCCTGGCGATAAACGGCAAGCCGGTGCTGGTCGGCTTCACTCCCGACATCGAGAAGATTAAGAAAATAATTCAGGCTCATATATAGGTTATGGGAATCCTTCAGGTATTTGCCGATTGGTTGACGTATTCCGTACTCGGCATCGCGCACGATTCTCTTCTCGCTGGCGCGGTTGATTTCTTCATTTTCGACACGTTGAAGATAGTCATCCTGCTCTCGGTTATCATCTTTTCAGTCTCGGTCATCCGTTCCTTTCTGCCTCCGGAAAAGATTCGCACGATCCTCTCGCATAAGAACACATACACCGGCAATGTCGTCGCCTCGTTGCTCGGCATCATCACGCCATTCTGCTCCTGTTCGGCCATACCGCTTTTCCTGGGTTTCGTGCAAGCCGGCGTGCCGTTGGGGACGACGTTCTCGTTCCTCGTGGCCTCGCCCATGATAAACGAAGTAGCGCTCGTTCTTCTCTTGGGCATGTTCGGATGGAAGATCGCCGCGCTCTACATCGTGAGCGGTTTGGGTATCGCTATAGTAGCCGGGGTCGTGCTTGATCGGATGAAGGTGGAGGATCTGGTCGAGCCGTTCGTCTATCAGAACACGATCAGCGGTTCAGTCGCTATGCCGGAGATGTCGTGGGAAGAGCGATTCGCATATGCAAGAGAATACACGCTGGATATCGTAAAGAACGTGTGGCTATATGTCGTGATTGGTATCGGTGTAGGCGCTTGGATACATGGCTACGTGCCAGCTGATTTTCTCGCTCGCTACGCCGGATCGGGTACCTGGTACGCGGTTCCTCTGGCAGTGCTGATCGGCATACCGCTTTATTCCAACGCTGCCGGGGTGATTCCGCTCGTTTCGGCATTGACCGAGAAAGGGGTTGCTATGGGGACGACGCTTGCGTTCATGATGGCAGTCACCGCCCTGTCGTTGCCGGAATTTATGATCTTGAAAAAGGTGATGAAACCGAGACTGATCATGATTTTCGCCGGCGTAGTCGGAACAGGTATCCTGTTCACCGGATACCTGTTCAACTGGATGTTGTAGCGCAACACGCGCTACGCGCGGTTTTTGATTTCCTCCACTACTTTCTGCACGAACTCCTCCACCTTCATCGCATCGAGCTTGCCTTTGTCGCGGCTCTCGACCGAGACCGTGCCCTCGGCAGCTTCCTTGTCGCCGGCGACGAGAACATACGGTATCTTTGTGGTTTTTGCGTTACGGATCTTTTTACCGAGCGATTCGTCGGCGTTGTCTACTTCGACCCGCACCGCGGCGGCGCGAAGCGCCGCCGCGACTTTTTGAGCATACTCGGCATGCTTCTCCGAAATCGGCAGCACACGCACCTGTACCGGTGCGAGCCAGGTGGGGAAGGCGCCCGCAGTGTGTTCGATGTACACGCCGAGGAAGCGGTCGATAGTGCCAAGGAGCGCCTTGTGGATCATCACTGGTGTTTTCTTGGACCCGTCTTCAGCGATGTACTCAA